>NZ_MKVG01000014.1:0-175944 GCF_001899155.1 Flavobacterium sp. 38-13 | reverse complement strand
GGGATAGAGCAGTAGGTAGCTCGTCGGGCTCATAACCCGAAGGTCACTGGTTCGAGTCCAGTTCCCGCTACTAAGACAGGCAAAGTGATTTAATCATTTTGCCTGTTTTTATTTTTAACAAGTTCAATATATTGCGTTTTACAATTTTGCGTCTTTGCGTGAAAATAATTGCTCGCAAAGACGCAGAGGCGCAAAGAGTTTTGAAAGAAATCTTTTCGCACACTATCAATGCTCCTCAACAAATCTCGGTTTTGCAGCGTTTCTTCCAAAAAAGACCATGATAACAATCATCAGCATCAAGAAGTAAAACGAACTTTTCCAAGACGTATCCCAATCGTGTAACATTCCAAAAACTGGCGGGCCGAAAGCTGCAATTAAATAACCCACCGATTGTGCTTTTCCGGAAACTTTAATAGTACCGGCCATCGTTTTGCTTTTGAGCGAGAAAAACAGAATGGATAGGCTGAAAGCCCAACCGCTTGCTATTCCGATAAGGACTGCCGCTAAATAAACGTATTGCGTTTTGAATAAAGCCAATAGACTTATTCCCGAAAACATTAAAATTCCGACACCAAAAATCATCCATTTCTGGTCTTTCATTTTAGTCGCAATAACAGGACTGAGAAACATGACGGGCAGCATTGATAATTGAGCCACCAAAAGCACCAATCCTGTTTCTTCTTTCTGCATTCCATAATCAACCAGCACAATTGGCAACAGAGCCACTAAACAGTAATACACTAAAGACTGAATTCCCATAAAAACACTGATGTTCCAGGCCTGTTTGGAGCGGAATATATTGAATTCGCTTTTGGTTGTTTGTGCTACCGGTTTCTTTACAGACGCTCTTTTACCTGAAAAGGCTTCTGCTCCAACAGCAAAAAGCGCCAGCAACGTCCAGATTATCCAAATACCCAAAGAACCCTTCCATCCTAAATTGGTCCATTTTCCAATAGCAATACTAAAACCCGATGCAAAAGCCGCCATCAAATTCATTGCTGCCGAAAACACACCTGTCATAATACCAATTTTTTCGGGAAACCGATTTTTTATGTAGGCCGGTGTTGTGACATTACCAATACAAATTCCCAAACCAATGAGAAATGAACCGATATATAACATAGGTACGTTTCCGTAAACCCGAAAATACAATCCCATAATCAGGAAAATAAGCGAATAAATCAAGCTGTAATGAATATTGGCTTTTACCGCAACTTTACTTACCAAAACTGAACAACTGGCAAATACAATCAATGGTATGGATGTTAGCAGACTTCCCTGCAGATTGTCCAGATGCAATAGGGCTATTATTTCACTTAATACCGGACTGACAGCAGTAATAGGTGAACGCAGACCGCCGCCAATCAGTATAATTACTATTACGCTAAGCAGTGACAAACTAATCTTATTTTTCATTTTAATCGTAACTTGTATTTATTCAACTTCAAAAATGGCCTGGATTGAAACCGAAGAACCTACAGGTAGTGAACTGGCTCCTGATGTGTTTCGCGTATGTTTGCCTTTTTCACCAAATATTTCAACCGTTAGGTTTGAAGCCGGGTTCATAAGTTCTGCATGTTTGGTGTAGGTGTCTGGCGTGTTGAATGTACCTATGAGCTGTACGCATTTTTTTACGCGGTTTAAATCTCCGTCAACGGCCTCTTTCAGTATGGCCAGAACATTCAGCATGGTTACTGTAGTCGCTTCTTTTACCTGTTCTTCTGTAACATTTACTCCTATTTTACCGGGATTGACAATTTTTCCATCTTTCAGGGCTACCTGATTGATAAATATCAGATTTCCGGAACGTGCATAGAGCTCATAGTTTCCTACCGGTTTGGGTAACGATGGCAACACGATATTTTTGTCCTTTAAAACCTGATTGATATCTGTTTTATTTTCCGCAACCTCAACTTTGTTTATGTTTAAGGTCTTTTCATTATCTCTAAGAGCATAGGCTACTTTTGCAAAATTTTTCCCTTGTACTTCTGCCAGATAACGTTCGCTTTTGGATGGTCTTTCAACCGAGTTTAATGAGGCCAGGCTTGTGGTTCCTAAAACAGAGTTTCCCTGTGGAATGTTTTTATCGATATTTTCATAACCGCTAATGCCGTTAGGCAAAAGAACCATTCCATGAACAGCCAGACTATTCCAAAAAGACTGTAAAGCCAGTTCCTTTCCTGCTCCGCTTCCTGCCGACATAAAAACCGTAGCCGGTTTGCCCTCTAAAGCATGACTTGACCATAAACCGATTGTTTTTGACAAAAACTCGCTCATTCCGGTACTTATATTACCAAAATAAACCGGTGAGCCAAAAGCAATACCATCATAGTCCGCCAATTCTTCAACCGTAGCTACGGGAATATTTTTTAGTTTGGGATTTTCAGACGCCTTTACCTGTTTGATAATTGCCTGAACATTTTGTCCGCTTTCAATTCCTTTGGCTATTTCTTTTGCCAGTTCGTAGGTTCCGCCATTATCAGAATAAATGAGAACCAAAACCTTTGCTTTCTGTTCTTGTGCCATAGCTGTATTTATTATAAATAGTACTAAAATCCCTATCAGGAAAGAATATGTTTTTTTCATTTTTCTTGTCTATTAAGTTTGATAACAAAATTAGTATTGGCATTTTTATTAAATTTGCCATAAAGTATATGCAAAACGACAACATAAAATGTGGGCAGATTGAAAAAAGCAGAGGCCAATATGTAGATAACATATTGACCGATGCCTATGTGTGGTATGAAAAAAACTGGCGGCACGATAAATATGACCATGCCCATCAACGTTATCAGCTAACGTATGTTGAAGACGGTTATCAGTATTTTCACATCGGACAGAATACCTATCTTGCTCCTCAAAACCATGTTATCTGGATTCCATCGGCTAAAGAACATCGCACTACTTCCGATGCCAAAACGGTGAATTTGATGATTGTCTTATTTAAATCAGTGCCAGAGCATGAGTTCTTCCAGAATGTCCATGTTTTTGCAGCACCGTCGATTTTAAAAGAAATGCTTTTGTATGCCGAAAAATGGAATCAGTTGCCGAATGAAGATGAGGAACAAACACTTTTTCTGAAAGCGATGCTGAACAGCCTGCCCCATTTTTGTAATGAGAATGAGTTTTTGCAGATTCCGGTTCCTGCCGATAACCGCTTGTTGCCTGTTTGCAATTATATCAATACCCATTTTAAATATAATTTTGACATTGACACATTAGCATCCATTGCGAACATGTCCGTGCGTAGCCTGCAACGTATCTTTAAGCAGGAAACTGGCATCACCATGCAAAAATACATGCAGTTAATCCGCATTTTGAAAAGCATAGAATTGATTGATACCAAACAATATACGTTAAGCCAGATTGCTCTTATGGTGGGTTATAAAAGTTTACCCGCTTTTACTTCTTCGTATTACGCCATAATGAAAACAAAACCCAGACTAAAAAAGTAATATTTAAACTTAGCGTCTCGGAACCTATTTTATTCCAGCCACAGATTTAAAAGTTTATCAATGATTTCTAATATATAAATCCTGCGGCTCTGCGCCTTTGCGAGCAATTATTTCACGAAGGCGCAGAGCCGCAAAGCAAGAAAAGGAATTCGTTTTTGCTATAAAGTTTCAGACAGTCAATTACTCTTTTATAATGATAACTTCTCCATCTCTCAAAGCTTTGAACAGCCATTTATTTTCGATACATTTTTCAACTTCCTTTGAAATGGCTGCTGATTCAAAATGGTCCGATTTGTAGTGTGGCAAAATACCATAATTAAAATAACCCAGGCCTTCGTAAATAGGTTCCTTAATTTGCTTATAAGGAAATTGGGTCGGGTCATCTACTTCTTCAATATATTTCAATGAGTCGCATAAGACACATATTCCTGCACTGTAACCTCCATATAAAAAATCGGTACGCTGGCGTAGTTTACCGAAAATCGTGTCAAATCCGCTTAAACGCATGGCCTGTCGCAAAATAAAAGTATTGCCACCTGACACCCAAACTCCGTCAAGTCCGGCGAGCTTTTTATCTAAAGCCTCTTTCCTGTTAAAATAGTCTTTTAAATCTAAATGTTCGCTTTTAAATCCTAAGCTTTGCAGGAAAGCCATATCATTTTCCAAATCTGCCTTTTTCCTTGCTTCATCGGCACCATGCCAATCTGTAGCATTGGTAATATGTCCTATTTTTGCTCCTAATGGCAATAACTCACAAAGTTTATCCGATTCATTTCCAAACTGAAATGAGGACAAATATAAATTCATAATCGTTTTTTATAGTAATTCTATTTCATCTGTAAATTTATAAAAAAACAAGGCCGTATTTTCATGAATAGAAAATACGGCCTTATCACCATTAACAATTAAATTTATACCGGTTCTGCTTTGAAACCTGTTTTTTTGATAATGTCAAGCACCTCTTCTTTGGTAATTCCTTCTGTTTTTACAGTTAGGATTTTGTCTTTATTGTTAGTGTCGACATTCCATTCGTTAACCCCTTCGGCTTTGTCCAGGTGAGGTTTTACAGAAGCAACGCAGCCCCCGCAATTAATATTGGTTTTGAATTGAAATTCTTTATTTTCCATTTTTTTGATTATTATTAATTAGAATTAATTATTGCAACATCCTGTAGCGCAATCAGAATCATTATTGCTACTTTCTGACGAAACGCTGTAACCTGCTTTTTCAATAGCTTTTACTACTTCATTTTTTGTGTTATCAGATGCAATGGAAACGGCTATTTTACCTGCTTCCACGTTTTGAATCTGAACGCCATCAATTTCTTTTACCGCATTGTTTACCCTTGCCTGGCAGTGTGCGCTTTGCATATCGGGTATATTAATTATCATCTGTTTCATTTTAATTAATTTTTATAGTACAAAGTTGGCTATTCTTTTACAGGCAACTATTGCGTAATTTTCTTTTTGATTTGTGAGATTTACTGATTTACTTTTTCCATTTCAATCGCAAACTGTTTGTTACCACGCTCACGCTACTCAATGCCATGGCCGCACCTGCAATCATCGGATTCAACAAGAAGCCATTAATTGGATAAAGTATTCCGGCCGCAATCGGGATTCCGATAAGGTTGTAGATAAACGCCCAGAACAGGTTTTGTTTGATAGTAGCCACTGTCTGTTTTGAAAGTCTTATAGCCTGTGGTATTTTGGTAAGGTCTGATGAGATAATAGTCATTTTGGCCACATCCATGGCAATATCGCTTCCCTTGCCCATCGCTATACTCACATCTGCCGTTGCAAGAGCCGTACTGTCATTAATACCATCGCCTACCATTGCTACAACTTTACCCTGCTGTTGCAGCTCTTTTATGAAATCTGCCTTATGCTGCGGCATTACTTCGGCTTTATAATGCCCAATTCCTGTCTGCCCGGCAATGGCTTTTGCCGTAGCTTCGTTGTCGCCCGTAAGCATATACAGTTCGATTCCCATTTCCTGTATTTCTTTTATGGCTTCTACCGATGTTTCTTTGATTTTATCTGAAATTGCGATAACAGACAGCGCTTGCTTGCTATCTGAGAACCAGATAACGGTTTTAGACTGGCTGCCCCATTCATCTGCCTGCTTTTGCAATGGTGATGCAATAACGATATTGTTTTCTGCCAGAAGTTTTTTATTGCCTACAAAATAGGTTTCATTATTATAATTGGCTTTTGCGCCTTTACCTGTAATACTGTCGAATAAAGACAAGGCTACTGTTGAAACGTCTTCCAAATGTTTTACTACTGCTTCCGCCAACGGGTGTTCGGATTGTTTTTCTATGCTTAGTAAAATTGTTTGGGCCGTGTCATCATTATTTAGCCACTGGATTCCTGTGACCTGAGGTCTGCCCTCGGTAATAGTTCCTGTTTTATCCAATACGATAGCAGTCACTTTTTTTGCCAATTCCAGACTTTCGGCATCTTTAATCAGAATACCATTTTCTGCTCCTTTGCCTACTCCAACCATAATTGCTGTTGGAGTGGCGAGTCCGAGCGCACAAGGACAAGCAATAACCAAAACCGTGACTGCCGCCAATAATCCCTGAACCCAGCCATTATCCCCGCCAAGAATCAGCCATAAGACAAAAGTTAGTATGGCAATCCCAATAACGACAGGAACAAAGATTCCGGCAATTTTGTCTACCAGTTTCTGTACCGGAGCTTTACTTCCTTGCGCATCCTGTACCATTTTGATGATTTGGGCAAGCATTGTTTCTTTGCCAACTTTTACGGCTTCAAAGCGGAAACTTCCTTTTTGATTGATAGTACCGGCAAATACTTTTTCGTTTTCTTTTTTCAGTACCGGAACAGGTTCGCCGCTCAACATACTTTCATCTACATAGGAACTGCCTGAAACGACCATACCGTCTACGGCTATTTTTTCACCCGGTTTTACGAGGATAACATCTCCTGCATTTACCTCTTCAATGGCAATTTGTTTTTCAGTTCCGTCCGGCTGTATAATGATTACTGTCTTTGGCTGCAATCCCATCAGTTTTTTTATGGCTGTGGAAGTGTTGCCTTTGGCTTTTTCTTCCAAGAGTTTTCCCAACAGGATAAACGCAATAATAACGGCTGCGGCCTCGAAATAGACATGGGCATGCAATCCTCTCTGGTGCCAGAAATCTTCAAACAACATATTGAAAACACTAAAAAGATAGGCGATACCGGTACTTAATGCTACCAATGTGTCCATATTGGCAGAACGGTGTTTGGCCTGTTTCCACGCATTGATAAAAAAGTCTTTACCAAGCCATAGTACTACCGGAGTTGAGAAAAGCCACATAATCTGGTTGGCATAGGGAATGTCCATAAAAAACATTCCAATAAATACTACCGGAAGCGATAATATGATAGCCCAGGTGGTTTTATTTTTCAGCTTTTGGAATTTTTGGGCGTGCAGTGCTTCTAAAGTTTCCTGCTGTTTGGTTTCGTTTTCTATCAACAGGTCATAGCCAATTGATTGTACTGCTTTTTGCAATTTTGACGCATCTGTCATATTAGGCAGGTATTCTACCGTTAGATTGCCTGTTGCGAAGTTTACGGAAGCATTCACTACGCCTTCCTGAAATGTTACAATACTTTCTGCGCTGCTGGCACAGGAAGCACAAGTCATTCCCAATACGGGAAATGTATGTTTTACGGTTGTAACGCCATAGCCCAATTCCTTGATTGCCTTTACCGCCTCACCGACTACCTGGTTATTGCCAACCGTAATAGCCGCCCTGCGATTGTTTAGTTCTACCTTATGGGTTTCTATACCTTTTACCTGGGCTAATCCTTTTTCAACTATTAATGCACAATGTTCGCTTTCAACATCTTCTAAAGGAAGATAGATGATTTCTTTATTGCTATTTGTTGCCATATTTCGTTTGCTTTAATTTACATACAAAATTGGGTATAATTTCAATGGGGGTTATTGTGGAATTTTGGAATTGATTTGTAAGATTTAGGGAAGAAGTTTTTTATAGTTATTCTTGCTTTCTCTTTAAGATCTTTGAGGCTCTGCGCCTTTGCGTGAAAATATTGCCTGCAAAGACACAGGGTCGCAAAGCATATATTTTTAGACTTTATCCAAAGGTTTTCTTTTCTCTTCCCGGATTTGCTTGAAATGGCTTGGCGTAAGTCCGGTTACTTTTTTGAATTGGTTGCTTAGATAGGCAACACTTGAATAATTCATCCGAAACGCAATTTCGCTTAAAGACAATTCATCATATACCAAGAGTTCTTTTACTTTTTCTATCTTCTGGGCGATAAAATATTTTTCAATTGTGGTGCCTTCAACTTCAGAAAACAGATTGGACAGGTAATTGTAATCGTGGTTCAGCTTACTGCTTAGCACATCGGAAAGGTTTGTTTTAGCCTCGTTTTCCTGATGGTGGACAAGTTCAATGATTGTGTTTTTAATTTTTTCAATAATTCTGCTCTTTTTATCGTCAATCACTTCAAAACCCAACGGTGAAAAAGCCTCTTGCAGTTTCATTCTTTGTTCAGCCGAAAGTTCCTTCCCCAATACTACTTCACCCAGCTTAATACTTTTTACGTCTAAGCCCAATTTATCCAATTCATTTTGCACTACCATAATACAGCGGTTGCAAACCATATTTTTAATAAAAAGTGTGTCCATAGTATTTATTTACATTACAAATCTCAATAACAAATTTACAATTTAAGTTAGATTACACCATTTTATGTTATAATATTCCTGAATGTCTTTTTTAAAAACCGCTAGTATTTGTCATTTCTTATAGTAACTTTCATAATGTTCTGTCTATTTACGATTTGTAAAATTTAGGGTAACCAAAACGAAACTCACAAATTGAGATTAATCGCTCTTATTTTGTTCACAAAGCCAGTCCCCGCCTCGAATCGTTTGATTTTCTCTTAGTAAATGTAAGTAAAAAATAATTAAAATCTTACTTTTCCTTGTTACTATTTTGTAATATAAAACACTGCATTTCAAATAGTTAATAACCATTTTTTAATAAATCCTTATCTTAAAAATCCGTTCTTAAAAAATTATTAAAATTAAATTTGGATTGATAAAGCGATAAACCCTGCAGGTATATTTTATCCTTTAAAAACACTATTTCCTTCCAATCTTAAATTTTACAATTATGTTTAAAAAACGATTTTTTGCTGCTTTAGTATTTGCAAGTATATCGGGACTTTCCTTTGGAAAATCTTCTTCCCCGGTTAGCACATCTAAAACAAATGTATCTACAGCTTTTAACGCTGCATTATTAGCCAACCCTATTGAGGGAACCGGCCTTTTTGAAAACCCTTATCGTACTTTGGCGCTGAACCTTTTCGACTGTGCCGGAGGTTCGGAAACATTCTCAAACATTGGAACTGCTGCCAGCGCTTATGCTACAAGAACCTGGACTGGTGACAATGGTGTAGCCTGGTCTGCAACAGATGCGAGAACTGACCAGGAGCTTACGGGAAAAGCTATTGCTTTACGAACGAGCACCTTGAAAAACACCAGCACTATTGCTAATGGTGTTGGAACCCTTAGCTTTAAATATAAAAGAGTATTCTCCGGAAATTCTACTCTGAAACTATTCGTAAATGGTGTTCAGTATGGTGGTGACATTGCTGTTACTTCTGAAACGGCTGCTACTTTTTCTTATGCTGTAAATGTATCAGGAAATGCAGTTATCGAAATCAGAAACAGCGGTAACAGAACCATTGTTGATGATTTGACATGGAACTGCTATTCTGCCGTTGCTGCTCCTGAAATCCAATTAGCTGATGCTTCTGGCGCAAACCGCGAGTGTGGTAATTTTTCAATTGATTTTGGTTCGCGTGCTGTAAACCAATATCATGATGCTGTTTTTACGGTTAAGAACCCGGGAACTGCTGCTTTGAATGTTTCTGCTTTGACATTGAGCAATACAACAGATTTCACAATCATTTCTCCTTCTATTCCTTTTACGGTTGCTCCGTCAGGTTCAGGATTGGTTTTGGTTCGTTTCCAGGGCACAACAGCCGGAATCAAAAATTCTACATTGACTATTGCGAGTGATGATGCTGACGAGGCTTCTTGTATTGTTAACTTAACGGGAACTGCTCTTCAGGAATGTGCTGCTCCGGTTATTGCCGGTGCTGACGTTGCTGTGTCAAACATTGCTCATTCTTCTGCCGATGTTGTTGTAACAAGCGCTGCTGCCGATGCTTATCTTGCTGTTATCTCAACATCAGGTACTTTGTCTGCTGCTCCTGTAAACACAACAAACTACAATGTTGGAGACAGTTTAGGTGGCGGAACAGTGGCTTACAAAGGAACTAATACAAGTTTCACTGTTTCCGGACTTACAGAAAATACGCCATACCATATTTTTGTATTCCCTTATAATAATGCTAACTGTACTGGCGGCCCATTATACTACACAGAAACTTCAATTGATGAAGCATTTACAACTCCGGTTGCGCCATGTATTGGTGGAAATGAGACTTTCTCTAACTTAGGTACTGCTTCCAGTACGTATACAACAAGAACATGGACAGGTGACAACGGTGTAACGTGGTCTGCTACTGATTCAAGAAATGACCAGGATTTGACCGGTGATGCTATCGCATTGAGAACCGGAATCCTTAAAAACACGGCTCCGGTTGCCGGAGGTATCGGAACATTGACTTTCAATTACAAAAAAGTATTCAGCGGCGATTCAACACTAAAAGTATTCGTAAACGGAGTACAATATGGTGGCGATATTACTGTTTCATCAGACACTACTGCTGCATTTTCTCAGGCTATTGATGTTGCCGGACCAGTATCTATAGAAATCAGAAACAGCGGTAACAGGACTGTTATCGATGATTTGTCATGGAATTGCTATACTGCACCAAACGGGCCTGAATTACAACTTTCTGACAGTGACCTAATCTTAAAGGAGTGTGGTAATTTCACCATTGATTTTGGAGCTGTGCTTCCAAATACAAACAAAAACATCATTTTTACTGTTGAGAATTTAGGTAATCAGGATTTAGAAGTAAGTGCTCTTACATTAAGCGATGCTGTTAATTATACTATAGTTTCACCGGCAGCACCTTTCACAGTAGTTCCTTTAAGTGCTATTGAAGTTGAAGTACAATTCAACGGTGCAACTCTTGGAAACAAGCCTGCAACGCTTACTGTGGTAAACAATGATGCCAATGAAGGTTCTTGCCAGATTGAGCTTAAAGCCAGCGTTCAGGAAAACTGTGTTGCTCCTACAGGAACAGCGGTAATTACAAGTTCTAATATAACAGATACTTCTGCTTCAGTTGCTGTTTCTGGCGTTACAGCTTCAGGATATCTTGCTGTTATTACCACTGGTAGTGGTGTGGTAAATGCTCCGGTTAACGGAACTGTTTATCAGGCAAATGATATTTTAGGCGATGGTAAAGTAGTTTATGCCGGTACGAATACAACTTTTAACGTTACAGGTCTTACTGCCAACACGAACTATTCTATCGTAATTTATCCTTACAATGCCGAGTGTATTGGAAGTCCTTTCTATGCTTCACTTCCTGCTTATGATGAAATCCTAACTACTGGTGCTCCATGTGTTGGAGGTACAGAAACTTTCTCTAACTTAGGAAGCAGCTCAAGTACTTATGCCAACAGAACCTGGACAGGAAACAACAGCATTACATGGTCTGCTACTGACGCAAGAACGGATCAGGATTTGAATGGTGATGCTATAGCCCTAAGAACAGGTACTTTGACTAACACGGCTCCTATCACTACAGGTATTGGCACTTTGACTTTTAACTACCAAAGAGTTTTTACAGGTGATTCTGTTTTGAAAGTATTCGTAAACGGAGTACAATACGGAGGTGATATTGCTGTTACATCAACTGCTACTACTGTTTATTCTCAAGCTATAAACGTATCCGGAAACGCTACTATCGAAATCAGAAACAGCGTGAACAGAACAATAATTGACGATGTGGCCTGGACTTGCTATAGTGCTTCTCCAAGAGCGGCTGCAACTAACAACAAAAAAAGCACTACTGCTTTGGATAGCGAAATAAAATTATATCCAAATCCAAACAACGGTCAGTTCCAATTGGATTTTGCCGGTGAAAATGCTGACATTACTGTATTTGATTCATTAGGAAAAAACATCCTTTCTAAAAAAGTAGCTTCTCAGGAGGTAATTGATTTAGGAAACGCACAAAAAGGAATTTACATCATCCAAATCAAATCCGGGAACTCTACAGTTTCTAAAAAAGTTGCTATCAAATAAGATGTCTTATAAGGCTTGTTGAGCCAGCAACCGCATAAAAAAGAGAAACCATCAATTGTTATTGATGGTTTCTTTATTTATTAAATTTTCATTCTTTGTATCCTGACGGCATTGAGAATAGCCAGAAGCGCGACTCCTACATCAGCAAATACCGCTTCCCATAAAGTAGCCAAACCCCCGGCACCCAAAATAAGCACGAATACTTTGACACCAAATGCAAGACTGATATTCTGCATAACAATCCTTCGGGTTACTTTTCCTATTTTTATGGAGGCAGGAATTTTGCCCGGTTGGTCGTTTTGGATTACTACATCGGCTGTTTCTATTGTGGCATCACTTCCCAAACCTCCCATCGCCATTCCTGCATCGGCAAGGGCAACTACAGGAGCATCGTTCACGCCATCGCCAACAAACACGATGGTCTTGCCCTGATTTTTTAGTTCCTGAACTTTTTCTACCTTATTTTCCGGAAGTAAATTCCCAAAAGCAGTATCGATGCCCAATTCTTTTGCGACCTTGTCTACAATACTCTGCTTATCGCCACTAAGCATTACTGTTTGTACATTTAATGCGTGCAGGCTTGAAATCGCCTCTTTGGCATCTTCTTTCAGTTCGTCGGCAATTACAAAATAACCTGCATAAACCTCATCAATTGCTACCACTACAATAGTCTCAACTCTGGCCTCAATAGCCTTGTCATATGTAACATTGTATTTTTTAAGCAACTTAAGATTTCCAGCCAGTACTTTTTTGCCCTCTACAATACCTTCTAATCCATGTCCGGCAATTTCTTCTACTTCAGAAACGGCTGCATTTTTATAGCTTCCGCCAGAATACCTGACAATTGCGTTAGCAATGGGGTGTGTTGATTTGCTTTCTAATGCGGCTGTCAAAAGCAATAATTCTTTTTGGTCTATAACTGATACGACTTCCTGTACTTCAAAGATACCCTTGGTTAGTGTGCCGGTTTTATCCATCACCACAACGTCTGTTTTTGTCATCACGTCCAGATAATTGCTACCTTTAAAAAGAATACCATTACGCGAAGCCAGCCCTATTCCTCCAAAATAGCCTAATGGAATTGATATAACTAAAGCACAAGGACAGGAAATTACCAGAAAAACCAGCCCGCGATAGAGCCAATCACTAAATACATAATTTTCTACAAATAGATAGGGCAAGGAAACTATGGCAATGGCAAGAAACACTACAATTGGCGTATAAATTTTTGCAAATCGGGAGATAAAAAGTTGTGTTTTTGACTTTCGCGCCGTAGCTTCCTGCACCATCTCAAGAATTCTGGACAGTTTACTGTCTCTGAACAATGCGGTAACTTTAACGTCTATTAAGGTTTGGAGATTAATCATTCCCGCTAAGACTGCTTCTCCTTTTATTTTAGTATCGGGTTTGCTTTCACCCGTAAGTGCTGCTGTGTTGAATGAAGCCGTTTCCGAAATCAGTTCGCCGTCCAATGCCACTTTTTCGCCCGGTTTCATCTGGATAATTTCGCCTATGGTTACTTCCGAAGGATTCACGACAACGGGCTCTCCGTTTCGGATTACGGTTACGGTATCAGGACGTATGTCAAGCAATGCTTTGATACTGCGCTGTGCTCTTTGGACTGCTGCATCCTGAAACAACTCTCCTACGGCGTAAAACAACATGACAGCTACACCTTCTGAGTATTCTCCTATAAAAAATGCTCCGATGGTGGCAATAGACATCAGGAAAAATTCAGAAAAGACATTTCCATTCCTGATTTCTTTCAGGGCCTGGTAATTGACTTTTAATCCTACCAAAAGATAGGCGACAATATACCATATCAAATCTACGGGATATTTAAAAAATCCCATTTCTGATTGCTCGAACCCGATTCCGAGAATTAAAAGCAGAAAGCTGCCTATAACGGGCAAGTACGCTTTCCATTGGTTGTCGTGGCTGTGCGAATGTCCTATTTCGCTATGGTCGTGTGCCATACGTCTTTGTTTTTAATTAATGTTGGTGTCCGCCACCGCCTTCAGTTTTGAGCAGATGGCTTTGGATATAATAAGCTCCTTTTAAGACAATCTTTGCGTTGGCATCGATTTTTTGGAGCACAGAAACCTGAACATATCCCAATTGAGAAGTTCCTGTTTTTACTTCTATTCGTTGAAAATGATACATTTTGCCGGCTTCCTCATGTTTGTGTCCGTCTTCATGTGAATGGCCTTCTTCTGAATCATGTGCTTCTTCCTCATGTCCTTCTTCAAGGATAAAGATAAATTCCCTTCCTTCGGCCTTGACAATAGCATCAAGCGGCAATGCCTGAACATCTCTTGCGCCAACATCAATCAGGGCATTGACATACATTCCGGGAATCAGTGTCTGGCTTTTATTAATAATATCTGCATGAACTGCTACTGATTTGGTTTCATTCTCAAAAGCTTTTCCAACGTTAAAGACTTTTCCTTTTATTTCGGTATTGTCCTGATTAGTGAGTACAAACCGGATGTTTTGCCCCGGTTTTACTTTCTGCAAATCTTTTTCATATACCAAAAGGTCGACATGCAATTGTGAATTGTCGACAATGCTCAATAGCGGCTTGCCAACTTCGGCATTGCTGCCAATCTTGATATTTATTTCGGTAATATAACCCGATATAGGCGCCACAACCGGCATAATGGAACCCGAATTGGTACTTCCGCTCAGATTAAGCAGGTTTAACTGTTGTTTGAGGGAGCTTAACCTTGCCTTTTCTGTTTCAAAATCGGCCTTTGTTTTCTGGAAGACTTTTTTGGAATTGACATTTTCTTCGCTCAATGTTTTCTGTCTTTCATATTCCAGAGTCAGAAATTCCAGATTGCTTTTTGAAGTCTGATAGGCTTCCTGCAATTTAGCAAATTCCGGGCTTTCTATTGTTGCCAGTACCTGACCTTTTTTCACCGCCTGCCCTTCTATCACGTTTATGGACTTAACGATTCCTGTAAGATGTACCGAAACATCTGCCTGATTTTGCGGCGGCAGTTTGGTATAGCCATTGGCATTTACAACCTCGCTCAGATTCTTCATTGCAAAAGTTCCAAGCTCAACTCCTGCGGCTTTATATTGCGCTTCGTTCAACTCTACTTCTTTAGCTGTAGCTACTTCTTTTGGCTCTTTTTCCGTTTTCTCTCCATCATGATTATGACCGTCATTTTCGGTATGTCGAAGTGAAAAATAAAGAATCAAAGCAATAGCAATTGCCGCAAGGCTTCCGTATACTATGTTTTTTCTGTTCATGTTATTATTATTGATTCGCCAAAAACTGCAAGTTGATTACAGTCTGGTTAAAGTTATTTACTGCATTGATATAATTCGTTCTGATTTCCAAAGCGGTTTCCAATCCCTGTACGTATTCCACATAAGAGATATCGCCATTCAGGTAGGCCTTTTCTGCATTTTTGCTAATCAGGTCTGCATTTGGAAGTGCCGTGCCTTTATAGAAATCCATCAGCGACTGGAAGGTATTCAACTGTTGCAACTGCTGTTCATGCTGGTTGATGAGCTGCATTTCCATATAGGCCGCATTTTTTTGTTGTGCTTCAATATTTGTTTTTGAGGCCTGGATTTTTGAAACACTGCTTCCTGCAAAAATCGGAAGCGAGATTCCAACTGTAAATCCCTGAAATCGTGGCGTCCCGTCATAAGAAACTGTTTCTCCGTTTACTTCCTGATTTCCTTTGAAGGATTGGATAAAATAGCCCGCAGAAATATCAGGCATCATTGTGGCTTTTTCAACTTTTCTTCCCGCTTCTGCAACGGCCACTTGCTGTTTTGCCAGCTTGTAATTTGAATTTTGCCTGACAAGTGCACTATCCAAAACCGTTAATGATGGTAATGCTACAAATGATGTATCGCTTGCGGTGAATTCTTCCTTACTGTTGAGAAAAGTCCTGATTTTAGATTTTTCAACCTGAATCATCGCCTCATTCTGCTTGATTTTTTGTTCTAACTCCTGCTGTTTAGCCAGAGCCGTAGTTTTTTCAAGCGAATTGGTTTCTCCTGTATCAAAGCGAAGCGAGGCCGAGCGGACAAATTTTTGCATTAGCTTATTCTGTCTGGATAGCATTTTGTTGAGTTCGGAATAATATAGCATTGCATTCCAAGACTGCCGGATATTAAACACTACTTCCTGTTTTGTAACGCCTGCTTTTAGCTGACTTAAATTACTGTTTTCAAGCAATAGTTTTCTTCTGGCTCCATATTGAAAAGGGCTAAAACTTTGGGAAACACTGAAATTTTTATCCTGGGCATTGGTATTTAACTGGCCAAATGTTCCTGTAATTTCTGTTTTGGGAAGGTCAAATGCCGTGCCTCTCAATTGCGACTGCATCTTACTTTCCAGCTCTGAAGACTGTATCAGCGTATTGTTTTTCAAGCCCAATTCGATAGCCTGTTTCAAGCCTAAATTTTTAGGAACTTCCTGAGCATTGGCAGTACCTGAAAAAAGCGACAGTACAAGAATTGAAACTATTGCAGTATTTTTGCTTCTGGTAAACCCTTTTTCAAAATAATAATACAGGATTGGTAGCACGATTAGCGTCAGAATAGTCGCTGTCAATAATCCGCCAATTACAACGGTTGCCAAAGGTTTCTGAACTTCTGCTCCTGCACTACTGCTGATTGCCATAGGCAAAAAGCCCAATGATGCTACTGAAGCTGTAAGAACAACCGGTCTCAATCTCACTTTTGTCCCTTCTTTGATGCGTTCATAAATATCGTTCATTCCTTCTTTTTTTAATTGATTGAAATAGGCAATCAGTACAATTCCGTTTAATACGGCAACCCCAAATAATGCGATGAATCCGACTCCGGCGGAAATACTGAAAGGCATGCCCCGAATCCAAAGAGCAAATACTCCTCCAATGGCAGACAGCGGAATTGCTGTAAAGATTAACAGCGACTGTTTGACAGATTTAAAGGTAAAGTACAACAAGATGAAAATCAGTCCCAGTGCAATCGGAACGGCAACCATCAAACGCTTGTTGGCGTCAATCAGGTTTTCGAACTGACCGCCATAGGTTGTATAATATCCGTCCGGAAGTTTTAATTGCTTGTCTAATTTTGCCTGAATCTCTTCAACTACCCGTTTCACATCCTTGCCTCTTACGTTAAAGCCTACCACGATTCTTCGTCTTCCGTCTTCACGGCTAATCTGCATTGGCCCGTCTTCATATTGAATATCGGCCACCTGTTCTAACGGAATCTGATTTCCGGATGGCAACGTAATAAACAAAGATTTCAAATTGGAAATATCCTGTCTGCTATCTGCTTCCAGTCTAACGACAAGGTCAAATCTTTTTTCTTTTTCGTAAATTAATCCGGCAGCCTCGCCTGCAAAACCAATACGGATAACTCTGTTCAGGTCGCCTATGTTTAATCCGTAAAGCGCCAGCTTGTCTTTGTTGTAGCGTACGGTAATCTGAGGCAATCCTGCCACACGCTCCAGTTTGGCATCCGAAACGCCTTCTACGCCCTGAATGAGCTGTAAGACTTCGTCTCCTTTGCTGACCAACATATCAATATCGTCACCGAAAATCTTGATGGCTACATCGCTTCGAACACCGGTCATCAATTCGTTGAAACGCATTTGAATTGGCTGTGAAAATTCGGTAGTCGCGCCCGGAATTTCCTGTAATGCTTCTTCCATCTTTTCCATAAGTTCTTCTTTGGTTTTGGCCGAAGTCCATTCTTTCTTATCCTTTAGCAGGATAATCATATCGCCGGCTTCAATAGGCATTGGGTCAGTTGGTATTTCTGCACTTCCTATTTTTGTCACTATCATTTTGACTTCCGGAAATTTGTCCTTCAATATTTTTTCGGCCTTTGTAGTCGCTTCAATTTCTTGTGACAGCGAACTACCGGAAGCAATGATAAGGTGGGTTGCGATATCCCCTTCATCCAACGTAGGGATAAACTCTCCTCCTAAAGAGCTGAACAGGAACAATGCAAATGCAAACAAGCCGACAGCCGAAATAATAACGGCTCTTTTGGCCTGCAATGCTTTTTGAAGCATCGGGCTGTAAAACCTATAGATGGCATCGATAATCCTGTCGCTTATGTTTTTTGTATGTCCTGTCTGCTTTTTTAATACCAATGCGCTCATCATAGGCACATAGGTCAATGACAGGATAAAAGCCCCTAAAATGGCGAAAGAAACGGTCTGGGCCATAGGGCCGAACATTTTTCCTTCAATGCCCACCAAAGCCAGAATAGGAAGGTAGACAATAAGGATAATAATTTCTCCAAACGCGGCACTGCTTCTTATTTTTACAGAAGCCTGATAGACTTCTTCATCCATTTGTGCAGCGGTGAGGTTCTGCCGTTTCCGCACCTGTAATCTGTGGATTATGGCTTCTACTATAATGACGGCCCCGTCGACTATTATTCCAAAATCGATTGCCCCTAGGCTCATCAGGTTACCACTCACACCAAAAAGGCGCATCATGGTAATGGCAAAAAGCAATGCCAACGGAATTACGGAAGCAACAACCAATCCGGCACGCCAGTTTCCAAGCAATAATACCAGTATAAAAATTACGATAAGTGCTCCTTCAATCAGGTTGGTCTGTACGGTATTGATAGCTTTGTCGACTAATTTTGTACGGTCCATAAATGGTTCGATAGAAACTCCTTCCGGAAGTGATTTTTTAATCTGTTCCATCTTTTCCTTTACTCTTTTTACAACCTCGCCACTATTCTCGCCTTTAAGCATCATGACCATACCGCTAACTTCTTCGCCTTTACCGTCTTTGGTTACGGCCCCATAACGAATACTGCTACCAATCTGTACTTTGGCAATGTCACGAATGAGAATAGGAATTCCATTCTGATTTTTGACCACAATCTTACTGATGTCTTCAATATTGTTAACCATACCAATTCCTCTGATAAAATAGGCATATGGTTTTTTATCAATATAAGCTCCACCCGTATTTTCATTATTGGATTCCAAAGCCGTAAATATTTCCGGAATGGTCACTCCCATACTTTTCAGCTTGTCCGGCTGTACGGCAATTTCATATTGCTTGAGATAACCTCCCAGGGTATTGACTTCTGCAACTCCAGGCGTTCCCAGAAGTTGCTGCTTGATAATCCAATCCTGAATCGTACGCAGGTCGGTTGCATTGTATTTGTCTTCATAGCCCTTTTCAGGAAATACTACATATTGATATATTTCTCCCAATCCTGTACTGACCGGCGCCATTTCCGGCGTACCTACGTTTTTGGGAATCATGCTTTCCGCTTCTTTTATGCGCTCGGAAATTTGCGCACGTGCCCAGTAGATATCTGCATTTTCTTCAAAAACGACAGTAACCACACTGAGACCGAACCGGCTAATGGAACGTAATTCTACAATTTTGGGAATAGGCTTTACGGCCTGTTCAATCGGATAGGTTATAAACTGTTCCACATCCTGTGTGGACAGGGTTGGTGAACTGGTAATAATCTGAACCTGATTATTAGTAATATCTGGTAAGGCATCAATCGGAAGCTTGTAAAGCGAATAACTTCCTACGATTATGAGTGCCAGTGTAAACAGCCCGATAATAAATTTATTATGGATGCTGAAATGTATAATCTTATCTAACATAGATTATGAATTAGTATAAATGTTGATTTTGTCCGCAGCACGGATTTATTTGCGGATAGCCCGCGAGAAATCAGCCGACTCACATCGGCACAACATTATACTAATTGAGGTGGTTGCCATATCGACCCGAAGAAACTGGATACGGCAGGCTTATAAAAACTTGGTGTTTTTGTGTAGGAATATTCAAAATGTGGCACTATGTCAAAAACAATAGCCGAATGTATTATTATGGGAGTAGTACAACAGGCACAGATACAAAACGGAGTGCAAAAATCGTCATGGTGCTGCTCGTTCTGAAGCTGAGAAGTTTGTGTAGAAAAAACCGTTTGTGTTTGTGCATGTACATCATTACAAGGCATAATCATCAATACCAGCAGATAGACTGATAAAAAGGAAGTAAAAATGCGCCTTGCTAATTTCATGTTGTAAATGTAGAAAAAAAAATTATTGACAATCAAATCAATAGTTAAAATTACTTTCTTTAACCCAAAATGATGCCAACTTACTTAGATTATCTTAAGATTTGCTTAAGACTCCAATGCTTCTAAAAGACCGATACGGTTTCCTTCGCTATCTTCAAACTCCGCCACAAAACCCCATTCGCCATTTGATGTTTTAGGAAACAGAATTGTACCCCCGCTATTAATTACCCGTTTAAGGGTTTCATCTATTTTTTTACTCTTCAGATAAATAAGTGTTCCGTCTTTTGTGGGTTTATAGATTTCTCCTTTGGCCAATGCTCCCGATATGCCCGGAGCATTTTCATCCAGAGGGAAAAGTGCCATTTCATTATCATGTATGCTGGCTTTTTCAAATTTAAAACCAAAAACGGAAGTATAGAACTGTTCTGCTCTTTCCAGATTAGTTACAGGAATTTCAAAATAAACACCAGGATTAAAAAGTTTTGACATAGTAAATATTTCTGCTATTCTTTGCATACGAATTTACTAAAAAAAGCATCCGGCATTATATGGTAACTTCTTTATCCTTTGTTTCCCAACAGCCAACTAATCAGTCCTTCGCTATCTGCAATACTCCATGAATGCGGATGTCTTTTATTATCCGGTTTTCTGTATCCTTTGTTTTCCGTCAATATAAGTTCTGCCTGACGATTGCCTAGCCTTCTTAATTCATTGACCATAGCTGAGCCATCCAAAACATTCATTGCAGAAAAATCAGCATTTCTATTTTCTATCCACCAGTTTACATCCGGCTCCGAATACAACCGAATCGGGATATTAATCAGGCTTTTAATGGCTTTTTGCTCCGTGTCTGAATAGGAATAAGGCGAAATGGCATGATAGTTTTTCAATGCAGCAACAGGCGTACCTCCCATCACCTGCTCAATTCTTCCAACCATATAAACATTCTCCTGATTAGGCTGAGAACCTGCCGAAAGCCTAAGATCACGCTGAGCGGAATTGTAAAACCTTTCAAAATCAAGTGGCGGGTCAATTGCAAAAATTGCTGCCGGCTTGTTTTTAAAATTTCCAGACAACGCTATTTCTGCATATTTTACCGCGGCACTTCCTCCTATTGAAAAACCTCCGATGTAAAACTGACGGGCAGCAAGATCAAACTTTTTGGATGCATCTTCAATAATTGCTGTTAATGATTTCTGACTGCTATCATCAACTCCAAATGACATTACGCCATCTGTTAATGTGGGAATAATAGTGAGTATCCCTTTTTCAGCACAACGCAGAGGCAGGTCGGTTTGCTCCATTACTCTTTCTGCCGTTTCGCCAAAGCCGGGAATCAGAACCAGATAACCTACTACAGGACTTTTATCCGGTAAAATTGCCGTATAGCATTCATGCGAAGGGTCATTTTTATCCAGAAATACCTTTTCTGTTTTTTGACCGTATGATTTTAAAAAGCAGCAAAATGCTGCTATAAGAAGTTTATTTTTCATGTTCCAATATATGACTTTCAAGGATATTTTGACAGTATTTCGTTAGTGTTCTTTTAAGAAATCCAGTACCACCTGATTAAACACTTTAGGGTTATCTGCTACGACTTCATGAGTCTGACCTTTTAATATGGATACTTTAGCTCCCGGAATACTGGCTCCAATCAACCGGGTATGGCTTTCCAATATCAGGTCATGTTCTCCTGCAACAACGAGGGTCTTTGCCTTAATTGCACCTAAGCTTTCCGGCTGAATATTGGGTTCCTGAAGTAACATTTCCAATAGTCGGATTGTCACTATATCTGTGTCTTTTTGGTCTTTTAGTTGTTTTAAATCCTTTGCAATCGTTTTCAGCATTTTTTTATCGATTGCGCTGTCTGAAGGATTCAGATTCGCTCCCATTGTGACCAGTTTCTTTACATAGTCCGGATATTTACTCGCCAATAATAATCCTGTATTGCCTCCATCACTCCAACCTACCACATTCACCTGTTTTAAGCCAAGCGAATCCAGAAGCGTTTTCATGTCATCGGCAAAAAGGTCATATGAAAAATGCTCTGTTTGCATATCAATGCTTTTTCCCTGTCCGCGCGTATCGACAGCAATAACCTTATAATTCTTCGCAAATTCTTCAATCTGCCCTGCAAAACTGCTTATGGAACCGCCATTGCCATGAAGCAAAAGCAAGGGCTCTCCTTCTCCATAGGTTTCGTAATAAATTTTTACACCCTTACTGTTTATATATTTTCCTGTGGCTGAATTATTCCCGTAAAAAAACCTTTTGTCAATCGTTCCTCCTTCGGCATGTATTCGCAGCGACTGTCCCCGTCCTTCCTGATTCACCAAAGAAACGGACAATCCTTCCTTTTTTGCTGATTCTCCATTTTTAAATCCTTTGAGCGGATTCCCGGCCGATAATTTTTCAAAATCTCCTCCTTCAACGGGCACATCTACCCAATTTTCTCCTTCTTTTATTTCAAACTTCATATTATCATAATAGAAATCGCCATTACCATAGGTTGCCAAAGTAAACCACAACTTATACGCTTCCGAATCAATAGTTCCTGTAATGGTATAGGTTTTCCATGTTTGGGAATCCTTAGGGGCAAAAAATGTCTTACGGGTATTTTCCAAAAATTCCCAATCTTGTTTTTTGGTCTGCAAAACCATAACCGTACCACCGCTTATATCGTCTGACGGTTCATTTTTTATATCTATGCTCAATCGGTATTGTTTGCCTGTATATTTCTTTACAGGTAGAAGTTTCACCAAAGCCGTATTGGTTGTAGTATATTTCAACTGGGAATAGGCACATTGCTGGACTATTAAAAAGGCCAGATAAAAGATAGTCTTTATCATAGGTTAAACCAATTAATTCCAACAAAATTAAAACAGCAACCTGTTCAAAAATTGTAAAAATGGAAAAGCCTGATTTTGTTTCTTTTCATTGTTACTTATCCTTAGTTGTGTTTATAATTTACAAGAAATTTTATCAAAATACATGCACTTTATGCTTTGCGCCTCTGCGCCCTTGCGAGCAATTATTTTCACGCAAAGGCATAAAGACGCAAAGCTCTTTACAAATAAATTTTATCCTGGTTTTTCATTTGGCATCAACTTTCGATAGTTATTTATACTTTTGAAAAAGTCTAAAAAAGACAGCCAAAACCTTATGAAACAGAACAACGGCAGATGGATTCCCATCAACGGGAAAAAACTTTATATAGAATTTCAAACAACCTACGAAAACCGCCCGACACTTGTTTTCCTTCACGACTCTTTAGGCTGTACAAGCCTATGGCGCGATTTCCCACAAAAGCTGGCCGAAGCAATACAGTGCAACGTTTTGGTATATGACCGCTTAGGCTACGGAAAATCTGACCCTATGCCAACCCATGAAAGACCCATAAATTATCTGGAAGCGGAAGCTCATTCTTTGGACAGTCTGCTTAACGCCTTAGCAATTGACAATGCTATTTTGTTTGGCCATAGCGATGGTGGTTCGATTGCCCTGATTACCGCCAGCCGGTATGGAAAAAAAATCAAAGCTGTAATCTGTGAAGCAGCCCATATTTTTGTGGAGGAATTAACGCTCAAAGGCATCCGGAAAGCCATGGAAACCTACCAAAGTACTGACCTTCCGGAACGACTGCAAAAATATCATGGCGATAAGGTTGAAACACTTTTTAAAGCATGGACAGAAACCTGGACTCGTGCTGACTTCAGAAGTTGGAATATTGAGCATTTTTTACCTGCTATTAGCTGTCCGCTTTTATTCATTCAGGGTGAAGCAGATGAATACGGCACGATGGAACAAGCTGAAAAAACAGTCAGCCAGGTAAATGGCACTGCTTCTGTTTTTAGTATTCCCGGAATTGGACATACTCCACATAAGGAAGCTCCTGATGTAACGATTGAAGGTGTAAAAAGTTTTATTAATTGAAAATGAAAAAATTATATCTATTCGGATTTATCTTATTACTCTTTATTGTTTCTTGTTCTACAAATAAAAAAACAGGTAAGACAACAACCTTAAAATTCAGTAGCGGTTCATATACGATAAAACTACCAAGCCAAGCCTTTGAACAAAAAATTATACGAATTGGTTTATCAGAAATGGAGTATCAATATATTTTTAGAGACTCATCAAAAATTTTCTGTACTGATCAAGTCTCCAGCTCCCCATTAATTCATCCATTGCTGACTTTTAAGGATTATATTTCTTTTACAGATAATGACACATTATCATTGTCTTTTCTAGAAGATGATAAATATTACTGCGTTCGTAAAATTGGTGATATTTTTATTGGATATTCAGGAATTAAAAAAGAAAATAAACAAGCATACGACAACACAATAAATACTTTAAAAAAAAGATAAATATAAAAGTAGGCAATAAATCAAATTAGGGTAATTTAGATACAACAGTAATTATCGTTGTAAATTCTAAAAGACTAATTATATGATTAATGTAGTATAAGATATGCCTACCTTCCAATCACCATTACAAATTAATAGTGAACACCCCCGCTGCGCAAAGTCTCCTGACTCTGCTGCAGATCAAAGAGCTATTAAAAATGGATATAAATTTTAAGTTATGAAAATTAATTATAAAGCCCTAAACATCCTCAATTTTTCATTATTTATAATATGTTTAGCATTTTTTTTACTGCCAAACTTCATAAATAATGATATCAATAGAATATTACTCGGAAAATTGAGCTTATATGTATTTTATCCATGTTTATTAGGATGTTTAATACTGTCAGTGTTAATTTTAATAAATAAAAATAATTTAAAAAACACTTATTTGTTTTCAAATTATATAATCTTATTTTCTCTATTATTGTTTTTTTGCAGAATGATATATGCTATATTTTTCATGAAAATATAAGACAACTAATATGTCAATATTGTGGCATCTGCTGCGCAAAGTCTCCTGACTTTGAGTAATACTAAAGCTATGACAGAAATGTTGTAGCTTTTTTCGTTGAAAAGAGTAGTGTTTATTATATTTGATAAAACTATTTTACACGCCATGAAAGAAGGATACATTATAAGAGAACAAGAAAAAGCTCATTTTATTACAGCCACAGTAGTAGATTGGATTGATGTTTTTACTAGAAAAAACTATAGGGATTGTATTATTGATTGTTTGGATTTCTGCATTAAAAATAAGGGCATGACTGTATACGGTTATGTCATTATGAGCAATCATATCCATTTAATTATACACTCTAAAGATGGAAAATTGTCCGATTTAATAAGGGATTTTAAGAAGTTTACTGCTAAAACAATTTTAGAAAAAATCCAAGCAGAACCTGAAAGTCGAAGGGACTGGATGCTGGAACGATTCAAAACAGCCACAGAATCTCATAGCCGTAACAAAAATTATCAGTTCTGGCAATATGGAAATCATGCTGAAGAAATTTATTCAGAAAAATTTATGTGGTCAAAATTGGATTATATCCATTTGAACCCTGTTCGTGCTGGTCTTGTTGTAAAAACTTCAGATTATATTTATTCGAGTACTAGTAATTATGTAAGCGGTAAAGGTATTTTGACTATTGAAAAAGCTGATCCTGTTCTTGATGTGTTAAGAAACAGTTCTTTTGATAATTATAATAGTTATTAATTGCTCAAAGTCAGGAGACTTTGCACAGCGGGGTTATTATTTAAAACAAGTAAAACTTTATGGACAATAAAAATAATAGAAAGCATACTTGCCCATGTTGTGGTTATTTTACTCTAAATTATGAAGCAGATAATACTTTTCAACTCTGTCCCGTTTGTTATTGGGAAGATGACGGAATACAGTTTAGAGATCCTACATACGAAGGCGGGGCAAATCGGGTTAGTTTAATTCAAGCAAAAGAGAATTTTAAATCTATTGGAGCAATAGAGGAAAGGTATAAAGAATATGTTCGACCACCTTTAGAAGAAGAAAAGTAAACAAAAATATCGCATTTCAGTAGTTTAGCAAATTAGTACACAGACTAAGCTAAAAAAAAATAAACTATTGAAAACAGCATTTAGAATAACAATCAAATGCTGTTTATATGGGTTACTTGGTCATCAGAGTTTTGATAATAATTAAGAAAAAAACAACCTTATTCTAATTACATTAATAAAACGTTGAGAAAATCTAGATAGATAGAATATAGAGGATTTGACTATAAAACTATTTCAACAATATCAACTAAACCATTAACCATAAAACCCTAATATTATGAATAAAAAAATAATATTATTTTTTCTTTTACCTCTTATATTTTCTTGCAAAATAAAAAATAACATTTCAGAAATTGATAATATAAAAGTGTATAAAGATTTAGGGCAAGTACAACGTACTTTTGACATAACAATAGGGTCATTTTGGGCTTTTAAGTCAGTAGATTTAGACTCGATTTTTATTGACAAAAACCAATCTTTAAAGTTAGAAAAAAATCTTGAAACTCTGCAATCTATAAGAAAAGCCGAAATATTTATGAATCCAAAATATGCTTTTTTAGTAATTTATCGGAACAAAAAAGACACCTTATATATGGATAAAAATCTTCGAAAAGGTTATTATAAAAATGCTCATATAGAAATTGAAGATAAAAAAGATTTGCTTAAAATTGAGCTTGAAAAATTAAGTCCTGTTTTTTTCGATGGCAAATCAAATTAAAGAATCTATACAGTTACAAATCAAACAGGAAGAAATGGTAAAAATAATATTTGATGGATGGGAAGTTGGTATGAAAAAAATACCATTCGTAAAACTTTTAAACGAGAGAGCTAGTTTGTCGTTAACAGATGCTAAAAAACTAAAAGACAGATTAGTTGATGGCAATGAAATTGTCGAAATAAAAGTTATAAATGAAAATTTGGCTAAAGAGATTTTGAAAGAAGCTCAAAAATTAAAAGTAAAAGGTAAGATATTATTTGATTAATCAAAGAATATAAGAAAGACAGCAAAAAGAGTGTTTCGGTAAAATCTATACTAGCTATAAATCAGTTCCATCACCATTACAAATTAATACTGAACACCTTAGGATTTTACATTCTAATTTAACTACTTTTGCAGCCGATAAAAAAGGAAGTACTATTACTATGAAAAGAATTGTTGAGCACAGAAAGCTTTTGGGAGTTGACAAGACCGTAACGCTAAAAGAATTAAAAACCATTTACAGAAATACTATGAAGGATTCTCATCCGGATAAGTTTGTAGATGATGAAGCCGGAAGATTGGAAGCAGAGGAAAAGAGCAAATCGGTTATTGAAGCCTATCACTTTTTGGTAAGCATCAATCCGGAAACCCAGGAGCGTTACCGTGAGGAATATGAGGAAACCACTTCCAAATCCAATATCCATGATTTTTATTATGAGAAGCAGATTTTGGTAATCCAGCATTTGGATGGGAATTCATACGAATATATTGGCGTACCAAGAAACACTTATATCAAAATGGTTAATGCAGAATCGCCAAGCCGTTTTGCCAGAAGACATATTTACGGCAGCTTTATTTACAGAAAAGCAGGCGTTATGGCAGAAGATTAATCTGCATACTACAATAAAAAAGCTCTTGAAATCAAGGGCTTTTTTATTTCGATTTAATTATACCTATGGTGTTTCTTCACAGGCAAAATAGGTGGTATACCACTCTACCTGTGCCCTTAGTCCGTCTTCGAAAGAAGTTGCGGGATTATAGCCTAGCAATTTTCTTGCCTTACCAATTACGGCATGTGTACGAATCTGGTCACCGGGACGTGGTGCCACGGTTTCAATCCTTATTTTTTTTCCAGTAATTTTTTCTATAGCATCAATGCCTTGCTGCGTAGTATGTTCTTCCTCAGTACCAATATTGATAATCTGGCTGTCTACCTGAGACTCTTTTCCTATGACACTGACAATACCATCAATAATATCCTGAACATAGGTAAAACTTCTCAAATGCGAACCGCTGCCTTCATACAGCGGAAATACTTCTCCGGAAAAAGCAGCTGCTATAAGTTTGCTATACAATTTTTCAGGTCTTTCTCTTGGTCCATATACAGAATAAAGCCGCAAAGAACAGGCCTTAATTTTATGTTCCCTGCTTGCCGCCAAAACCAATTCTTCCGCTGCCAGTTTTGTAACACCATAAAAAGAAACGGGTTCCGGTACTTTTTCTTCATCAAAAGAAGCCTGTAATCCATAGATGGAAGATGTAGCTATATTCACAAAAAGTTTCAGGTTTTTACAACGCAGTGCAAAATCAATCACATTTTTAGTTGCGACAAAATTATTGGAAAGATAATCTTCAAAAGTACAATCGGTTGAAATGCCCGGCTGCGCTGCCAGATGGAAAATGTAGTCAAAGTCCGGTGTCCTATCAGCTAATGCGTTACTATCCCTAAGGTCTAAGGTATGCACGACTATACCTTTGTCTTGAAGTATTCCCGCATTCAGCTCTTTCAGTTCGGGAGCATAATAGCTTGAAAAATTATCAAAACCTATCGTTTCATGACCCAGACCTTGCAATCTTTCGGCCAAATGTGATCCGATGAAGCCTGCGGCTCCTGTAACGAGCATTCGCATGATTTGGATATTTTTTTTGTTTCTATAAATTTAAGAAACCCTTTGCGAAATGCTTTCCTTCTTAGATTAACTTTAAGGAAAATTTATGTTAAGCCGACTTCTATTTCATTGATTTTGAAGTAAATTTGAGAGAAAAACCACTAAAATGGACTTTGAGCTTACAATTATAATCCCTGTTTATAATGAAGAAGACAATCTTTTGAGAGTACAACAGGAGCTGTCCGGTTTCATGCTACACGCCCGAAAAAAAGCAAAAGTACTTTTCGTTAACGACGGCTCTAAAGACAATAGTCAAAAAATAATAGAAGAGATTTGTTCCGATACGGATGCTTTTGAATTCATTTCTTTTGATAAAAATTATGGCCTTAGTGCAGCCATAAAGGCCGGATTTGATACGGCCAATACTTCCTGGGTAGGTTATATTGATGCCGACCTGCAAACTGACCCTATGGATTTCAATATTCTTTTAGAATATGCAGATAGTTATGAGCTGGTAACCGGTGTGCGTGCTAACCGCAAAGATTCTTTTGTCAAAAATCTTTCGTCTAAAATCGCCAATGGAATACGTCGTGCATTTACACATGATGGCATGGACGACACGGGTTGTCCTCTAAAAATTATCCGTACGGATGTAGCCAAAAAAATCCCTATGTTCAATGGTCTGCATCGGTTCCTGCCGGCTATGGTATTATTACAAGGCGGCAGAATCAGGCAAGTGCCCGTCAAACATTTTCCCAGAATAGCAGGCGTATCCAAATTTCATCTTTGGAACAGATTAATAGGTCCCTTACAAGATTGTTTTGCCTATTTGTGGATGAAGAAAAAATACCTCAACTACACTATAAACCGTAAAGGATGAATTCGTGGCTGATATATGCTATTGGGTTTACGGCGCAGATTCTTTTTTCGAGCCGACTGGTTCTCCAATGGATTATTTCTGAAAAACACAAACGCATCCTCACGCCTATATTGTTTTGGCAAATTAGCCTGTTGGCCGCTTTCCTGCTTTTTGTTTACGGTTATTTGAGAGATGATTTTTCAATTATGCTCGGACAGGCTATTACCTATTATATCTATATCCGGAACCTTCAGCTTCAGGGAGAATGGAAAAAACTGCACAAAGCTTTCCGCATCTTTATCCTCCTTTTTCCTGTCCTGTTAATTAGTTATGGATATAACAATAATTCCTATGACCTTGACCGGCTATTAAAAAATGAAAACATTCCGATTTGGCTGTTATGGCTTGGAATCATTTCCCAAATACTTTTTACGTTCCGGTTTGTCTATCAATGGCTCTATTCCGAAAAACGAAGAGAATCGTCTTTGCCTTTGGGTTTCTGGACGATTAGTTTTTTTGGCTCATTACTGATTCTTACTTATGCCATTATCCGAAAAGACCCTGTTCTTTTTGCAGGGCATTTGTTAGGCATTGTTATTTATTCCAGAAGCATCCTAATTATCCTGAAAAATGAAAGAACTGCTGCATCATAAATATCCGCTCCTTTTATTGGCTGTTAGCCTGACATTATTACTTCCGCATCTTGACATTATTTATGTCAACATTATGGAGGCCCGAAATTTTATTACGGCCCGGGAAATGGTTACTAACAACAACTGGCTGCTTACCACAATTAACAATCTGCCACGTTATGAAAAACCGCCTTTACCTACCTGGCTGACAGCCCTGGCGGGAATCTTATTCGGATTTGACAGTCTTTTTGGTTTACGGCTGCCTGTAGTGTTTGCGACAGTATTTCTGGTATTAATGTCGTATAAATTCTCCAAAAATCTGGAACTGACTAAAAAACAGAGTTTTCAAAACGGACTGCTTCTTATTACTTCCTTTTATATTTTTTTTGGAGGCAGGGATAACCAATGGGATATGTATACGCATAGCTTTATGATGGCTTCACTTTATTTTTTATGGAAGCTATTGCAGGAAGACTCCGCAAAAGCCAAAAATGCAATACTATCCGGATTATTTTTTGGCTTGTCTTTTCTTAGCAAAGGACCTATTTCGTTATATGCACTATTTCTTCCTTTTCTTATTGCCTATGGATTTACGTATGGATTTAAAGTAAGAAGCCGATGGCATTATGGTATTTTGGTATTGGCATTAGGTACAGCCATAGGACTTTCATGGCCCTTGTATGTACGGTTTGCTGACCCTGAATCATTTTTAGAAACAACTACAAGAGAAGCATCACGTTGGGCGAGCTATAACACACGCCCGTTTTTCTATTACTGGAGCTTTTTTACACAAAGTGGCATCTGGACCATCCCAAGCCTTATTGCCCTGCTCTATCCTTACATGAAAACCCGTGTTACCAATCTGAAGGCTTACCGATTTACTCTGTTCTGGACATTGGCATCCGTAATATTATTATCGCTTATTCCTGAAAAAAAATCAAGATACCTGCTTCCGGTACTGATTCCTATGGCACTGAATACCGGATTTTATATAGAGTATCTTTTTGAAAAATTTAAAACGCTAACCAAAAATGAGAAACGGATGGCTTATTTTGCTTTCGGTCTGATTGGAATCATAGCTGTAGCATTGTCTTTTATTTTACCTTTTATATTAAAAACCCTGAACGGATTCTGGTTATGGTATGTTTTAGTAGCCATTGCTTCTCTGGTTTGCGGTATTATCATCATACGGTCACTGCTAAAAAACAATTTTGGCAAAGTCTTTTACAGCATTATCGCTTTCCAAATTTGCATTATGGTTTTTGGCCTGCCGTTGATTGGCGCATTTTTAGGAAATCCGGATTATTATTCGCCTCAAAAACTTCATGTTGTCAAAGCGAAAGAGCACATTGAGATTTATGACCTGCAAAATTATTGTCCTGAAATGATTTGGGAATATGGAGAGCCGATTCCTTTAATAATAAACAATGGTAAAATTAAAATTCCAAAGGAAAATCGGTTTGGATTGCTTGTCAACATAGACGATACCACCAGGCTTCGGGAAACTTTTAAGGACTATAAAATTGAAAAACTGCTCACCGTTGACATGAATCCGGTTCCAAAATCAAAAAAGAGCCATAAAAAACGTTTAGAGCGTGATTTTTATATTGTTTCACGATAATCTGCCGCATCAAACAGCACTGTGGCTGTTGTACCTTTACCCAAATCACTTTGGATATTTAATTCTGCATTGAGCAGAATGCACAATCTCTTTACAATAGACAAGCCAAGTCCCGTACCTTTAATGGCCTGACGCTGACTTTCGGCACGGAAAAATTCGTTATAAATTTTCTGGAGGTCTTCCGGAGCAATTCCAACACCGCTATCGGCAATCAGACAGGCTATTTTACCCCCTGATTCGTGAAGCGTAATGACAATCCTGCCTTTTTCTTTGGTATATTTTACAGCATTTGAAATCAGGTTTTCAATGATAACCGATACTAAATAAGCATCGGAGCGTATTTTATAATGGTCGCTGAATTCGAAACTCAAAGCAATGTTCTTAGCTGCAATTCTTGAGGAATAGCGTTCCAAAACCTGAAGTATGATTTCATCCAATTCAATATTTTCTATCTGCACCGCCGCTTTCTGGTTTTCGAATCGGGCCAGCAGTAATAATTGGTCTGCCAAATCATTCAGGCGATTTACCTCACTGATACAGTATTGTATTTTTTCTTCGTATTCTGAACTATTTCGCGGTTTTCTTATCAGTACTTCCAGAGTTCCCTGTATGACAGCCAAAGGCGTTCGCAATTCATGGGAAGCATCAGAAGTAAATTTGCGCTCCCGTGCCACCGCGTCCTCTATACGGTCGAGTAATTGGTTTATGGAAGTTGCCAATTCAAAAAGTTCGTCTTTGTTTTTAGGAAGCTCAATTCTTTGACCCAGATTGTTATTTGTAATCTTGCTGGCCGTATTGATAATATCTACCGCCGGCCTGATACTTTTACCTGCAATAAAGCGTGTAATAAAAAACAAGGCCATCAATACGGCAAAGAAGGCAATAAGAAGCACATTGCTTAAATTGTCCAGAAGCCTGAGTTCCTGTTCCATCGACATGGCTATAATAACATAGCCCACTGTATGCCCATGGCTTATCAATGGAGCCTGCACTTGTCTTATGGGAATATCTGCCAAAAAAGTATCTACCGTATAGGGTTCTTCTTCACCTAACTTTAACTCCAGGGTTTCATCTTTGAGGTTTCGGGATTTTTCATAAAAACGGCCCTTGCTGTCAAAAATCTGCACAAATACAGGATTGACATTAATTTCATTGTGCTCGCTTTCCTCCCATTCGCTGGGCTCAACGAGCATGAGGTGATTAATTGGCTGGCTTTCTACAAATTCCTGATGGTAATGGATTTCTGTTTCGAGATCGTGATTGATGTCATAATTGACTGAAAGCCGAACTACAGAATAGACTATTCCAAAAACAACGGCAATAAGTGCTGCCGCACTGATAAGGTTGTATACAGCTATTCTGTTTCTGAAAGACAAGGACATAATTGGCTAGATTTCATTTGCAATATAGCCAATTCCACGCACAGTTTTGATATAGTCTTCTTCTTTTCGCAACCCAAGTTTTTTCCGTATGGAATTGATAAATACATCTATAACTCCCGATTCATAATCAAAATGTATATTCCACACTTCTTTGATAATCTGGCTTCTGCTACATACGGTGCCTTTATTTTTGATGAGGTATTCTAAAAGTGAAAATTCTTTCTGTGTGAGGTAGACTTCTTCATTATGGATAAAAACCTGATGTTTTTCTTTATCCAAATGGATAGGCCCTAACACATAGCTATTTTCTGCAACAGCAGAACGAAACTGCACTTTTATACGTTCCAGAAGCTCTTCAAAACTGAATGGTTTTTTGATATAATCATTGGCGCCTGCCTTAAGTCCTTCGATAGTTTCCTGTACGGTATCTTTGGCTGTCAGAAATAATATGGGTGCTGTCCTGCCGGTTTTGCGGAATGATTTGCAAACTTCTATTCCTGATAATTTGGGAAGCATCCAATCCAGTAACAGCAAATCAAAAGGTTGTGAAAGGGCAAGTCGCAGTGCTTTTTCGCCATCGGACGCCACAGTCACCGTATAATTTTCTTCTTCAAGCCCTTGCTTGAGGAAGTTTGAAATACCAATTTCATCTTCAGCTACCAGGATATTCATATGCTACAGTTTGATAAAAGTCAATCATTATGCTACCAATACGTTGAGGGATTTCGGCAAAATATCTACCTGTATCTTATTAGTTTCCAATCTGTGATATTCGCCATCGATTTGTACATCAGTAAAAATTCTGTCCGGCAATTCGGCGCTTAAACTTTGAATCATGGCGTGTTCTGCTTTTTTGAATTTTTCACATTGTTTGGCTACGACCAATCCTCCAAAAAACATTTTTTCTAAAAAACCGATGCGCGGCACATACAGCATGTCCAAATAACCGTCAGAAAGACTGGCTTTTGGCGTAAGGCTCATATTATAACCCATTTCATTGGAATTCGAAATAAAAAGCAAAAACGGGTCAACAAAATGTTCTTTACCATTATACCGCAATATTGCTTTTTGCGGCTTGTACTGTGAACTTGCTTTAAGAGAAGCATTCACATATGCCGAAAGTGTTCGTTTTTCAGTGCTCTCGTATTTCTTGATAATCATGGCATCAATGCCAAGTCCCATATTACTGAAAAAGCAATGCTGGTTTACCCTGCCGGAATCAATCGCAACTGATTTTTGTTTCTTTATAATTTCGATAGCCTGCGTTATATTTTTCGGAATGTCAAGATTTGAAGCCAGTCCATTTCCGGAACCTACAGGAATAATTCCAAGTTTTATATTGGTATTGACCAACTGAGAAGCTATTTCGCTGATTGTGCCATCACCGCCACAGGCTACAATAATATCAGGTTTCTGACTTATTGCCTTTTTTGTTAAGTCTATTGCATGTTTTTTATAGTTGGAATAGTCTATTTCAAGCCTAAAATCGGTTTCCGGAAAATAATGCTCCAGAAATTCTTTAGTGATGCTGTGTTTTCCTTTCCCGGAAATGGGATTAACTATAAAATGAATGTATGTCATTCTTTAAGCAATTTGTTTGTAAATAAATAATCGGCGGCCTGATAACCCGCAATGGTTTCTTCCAAAAACTTTTTGTCCATTGGAATAGGCTCAAGTTCATTGGTTTCTTTGTTCCAGTCATAAAAAGCCTGTTTTTTCTGGTCGGATAAAATCATGGCCTTTTCCTTCTTCATATATACCAGCTTTCTGTAAGTTCCCACATAAGCCCGTTCTGCATATTCCCTATCATAAACATTTTTCCCAAAAAAATTAGAACGGTAATTCCAATGTAATTTTGAAAATAAGGTCGGAAACAAGTCAATCTGCGAACATTGCTGCTGAATTTTTTCCGGTGATTGGCCCGGCAAATTATAAATAAAAGCCGGAATATGATAATTTGCGACATCAATTTCATCTTTTCCTGCACTACTGGCGCAATGGTCGGCTATAATTACAAAAACGGTATTCTTAAACCATGGCTTACTTTTTGCCTTTTCCAGCATCTGTCCTAATGCAAAATCTGCATACTTCACAGCACCATCCCTATTCGTCCCGGAAGGAATATCGATTTTGTTTTCCGGATAGGTATATGGCCTATGGTTGGAAGTGGTCATGACAAAATTGAAGAACGGTTTTTGGGCAGCATAATGTTCATCTGCCACTTTCAGCATTTTGTCATAAATATTTTCATCACAGATTCCCCAGGCATTTTCAAAAGTCACTTCGTTATCATCAATATTATATCGCCGGGTTTTGATTTTATCACTCAATACACTTCCTCTGCCGCGGTCATATATGGTAAAACCATTTCCTCCAAAATAACTGTTCATATTGTCAAAATAGCCATCGCCACCATAAAAGAAGCTGTTTTGATAGCCTTTAGCTTTAAAAACATTAGAAACCGTATAAAGTCCCTGATTATCTGGACGCTTTACAATACTCTGTCCGGGAGTAGGCGGTATGCAAAGCGTTACAGCTTCCATTCCGCGTACTGTTCGGGTTCCGGTAGCATAAAGATTGCTAAAGAAAATGCTTTCCTGTGCCAGTTTATCCATACAGGGTGTAATGCCTTTTTCATTGCCGAATTCTTTCATAAAACTGCCACTCATACTTTCCATCAGTATAAAAACGACATTCGGTTTCGCATCAGAAGGCTGCACGTCTGTTATATCTCTTCGGATAGAGGTACCCTCCTTTAAAAAACGGCTATCTGATTGTTTGACCTGCTCTCTGGCAATTTCAAAAGCTTTTTTCGCATCAATAGAAGTATAGAACCGCGTATATTCCATCTGGTTATTGCGAAACTCTGCAAAAAATGAATAGATTCCGGCTTTGGAAATCTCATTATTATAACGGTTGGAGGACCATTCTGCCTGAGTATTTTTTATAAATCCAATATAAAATGTCAACAGCACAGCAGTAACAGCAAATACTGAAAGTTTTTCTTTTATACTAGCCTTTGCTGCAAATGTCCATGCGAAAATGCCTTTCTTTTGAAACAAAAAGACAATCAAAAAGGTAATCAGCGCCACTCCCGAAATGAGATAGGGCAACGGATAAGATTCCCGTATGTTGCTGACAACTTCGTGCGTATAAATAAGGTAATCGACAGCAATAAAATTAAAACGGGTACGGAATTCTTCCCAGAAGGTAATTTCTGCAAAAAAAACAAATACCAACAACAGCACTGTCAATGAAAAGAAAAAATAAATAAGAAATCTGTCCAATCGGGAACCAACATAACGATTTGGAAACAGTAACAGATAAAGGATTCCCGGCAAGGCTACAAAGCCAACTACCCCTATGTCAAAAAACATTCCGGTTGCCAATGTCCTTATTACCGCTATTGGGCTCCAGGATACTTCATTCATCTGCCAAAGCATAAATACAATGCGGAGCAGTAATGACAACAGCAGAAATCCTTTAAAAAAATTCCACAATAGCGAAAATCGTGATGAGGAAAATGCCAATCTAAACTTTGACTTGGGGGCCTCCATATTCATAGTGTTTGTTTTGCAAAGTTAACGGGGAAGAGAATATTAAATTGGAGTGTTAAGTCAGTATTAAGCAAATCTTAAGAATAGGCAATTTATGTTTCTTATCCTCGTTTTCTTATATTTACGTATTAAAATCTGCTTATGAAATCACTTACCTTTCTTCCTGTTTTTTCAATCTTATTTTCCTGTTCGGGAACATCGCAGGAAATCCCTACCAATACGAAGAAGCTGCCTTTAAAAGAAGCTTCTGCCGTAGCCGTTTCAAAAGTTTCCAATCTGATTTGGGTAGCCGAAGACAGTGGTAATAAAAACAACATCTACGGACTTACTCCAGAAGGAAAGATTGCGCATGCCGTAACGCTTGAAAATGCAAAAAATGTAGATTGGGAAGATTTGACTGCTGATGAGGAAGGCAATTTGTATGTAGGTGATTTTGGCAATAATGACAATATCCGTAAAGACCTTTGCATTTACAAAATCAATGCAGGGGACCTGAAAAATGAGACGGCAGTTTCGCCTTCTAAAGTGGAATTTTACTATCCTGAACAAAGTCAGTTTCCTCCTAAGAAATCGGAACTTTTTTATGATGCCGAATCTTTTTTTATCTACAAAGGGAACTTTTACATTTTCACCAAAAACAGAAGCAAAGGATTTGACGGCACGGTCATGCTCTATAAAGTACCCAACCAAACCGGCCGTCACAAAGCCCAATTGTTAGGCAAATTTAAAGCCTGCAACAACTATCATAAATGTGCCATTACCAGTGCAGACATTAGTCCTGATGGCAAGAAAATCGCATTGCTTAGCTCCAGTAAAGTATGGATACTTTCTGATTTTAAGGGTGATAATTTCCTCAACGGAAAGACCGAAATGTTTGAACTCAATGACGTGACACAAAAAGAAGGCATTTGCTTTAAAGACAATGAAACCTTATTTATTGTAGACGAAAAAAGTAAAAAAACAGGCGGTAATCTTTATGAAATCAAGCTGTCTGACTTAAAATCCAAATCCTAATCCTGCTGAAACCCTAAGGCCATCTGCTGAATTAAAAAGTGACAGTTTACCTGTAACCAGATTTACGCCATTAATCCAAATACCGCCGCCATATGCCTGATGCCATTTGTCTGACTCTTCATTAGGCACCCATACACGGCCATAGTCAAAACCTCCAAATACACCATAACGCAGCGGTGCAACGCCATTATCTATTTTCCCGAGATTCCAGCGAAGGTCAGTACTTTGGTAGAACGACTGCTTGCCCGAAAAACGTTGGTTCCTGAAACCACGCAGGTCAGTATCGCCACCCACAGTAGCCGCCTGATAGAATTCAAAATCATCATCAAACAAGGCTTTTCCTTTTAAAAGTGTAGCCAGTATCCAGTTGCCACTAGTCGATATTTTATAGGTAAATCCTAACGAGCCTTCTGCATAGGGAAATTTCCTGTCAGTTTCATTGATATTTATGGTATATCCTCCCATCAGTGAGAAAACCATCCCTAAGGTAGCATTTGATGGATTGTCATAGTTTTCAAAAGTATATTTGGCGCTGAGGTCGACAAAGTTTTTGTAATCGAAAACATCCGGATTTAGAACTCCAGGCTGACTTACAAATCTTCCGGCAGTTCTGTCTACACTTATTCTTTCAAAACTTGCCTGTACAATTGCCGAACCTCCCATTTCGCCTGTCCATTGCAAAGATGGCGTAGCTTTCAGCCTTCTTATCTTGACACGGTTATAGTCCATATTGATATCGTCATCCGGATTTTCTGTCTCATTTCCAATACCAAAATAATTAACACTAAAATTAGGGCTTGTGTAAAGCGCATCAATTACAAAATTCCATTTCCCTATCTGATGCGGAAAAACGCCTTTATAGAACAATTCATAACCGCTGGTGGCGAAATAATAGTTCCCACCAACAACATGTCTTTGAGAATATGGGAATCTGTTGAATCCATTTACTGTATAATTGACCCTGGCTCCTATTTTGACACCATCATCCGGGTTGAATCCGAGTAGCGGATAACCGGCCATTACATTATATTTTGGCTTTTCGTAGTCGTAGGTATTAATCAGATATGAATCCGAAAGCATTTTTTCTCCTTTTCCGGTGTTGACAACCGTATTATCTTTGGTTGAAGAATCATAGATTCTTATTTTACGGCTACTCTCCACATCATAAGTGTCATGGTCTTGTCCTCCAAGCAGTCGTATCTTGAGTTTTCTCCTGCCTTCGCCTTTTACTTCAAAAATATCATCATCATCCAGACCATATACCCATAATTCTCTGGTTTCCGGAGAATGATAGGTTTTCTGACGGATTAATTCTTCCCTGTCTTTCTTGATACGATATACCTCAACCTTGGTTACATCTCCATCTCTTGTAATTACAAACCGGTCTTTTTTATCGGTACCGACAATAAGCACTGTCTTTTGCAATACTTTATAATATTGGTGTGCATATTTTTCCAGATGTTTCTTTCTGGCTTTCAGGTCGGATTTTATTTTTTCTATAGAAGCATCCTTAACCTCTTTTGGCAATTTTTCAAAAGCCTTGTCAATTTCAGAATTGGAAAGATTGTCTGTAATGTATTTCGCCTGTTGGCTCCACACTTTTTCATCAGATTTTGTAATAAAGGCCAAATCCAGAGCATAGGCTTCGCGGTTGAACCATTTTACATTATCGAGCTTGTCATCAAATGACCTCATATGACGCAAAGCCGGAAAGTTCATCAAAATAGACAATAATGTACCATCATATCTGGAAAATGCCTGGTCTCTGTCGCGCGGTATCGGTCGATAAATTACTTTGCCGTTTTCTTTATATTCGCCCCATCTCCATTGGTCTGCATGCCTGTCCCAATCGCCAATCAGCATATCGAATATTCTTGCCCTGATATAGCTTGGCTCATCAACTTCATATTTTTCATCAGCTCTGATATTTGCCAGGACATCATCTGTGCTGATAATTTTGTCAGGTTTTCCGAAACTCTTGAGGTCTTTGAATGCACTCATAGGACGTTCCTCAATCATATACAACTCATCACCGTATTCTTCATTAAATAATGCCAGTCTGTTTTGCTTTGGCACATAAAACAGTTTGGGATTGGAATGGCTTATACCTACTCTGTCTGCCAGTTCAGAAACAATAAATGGCGTATATGGATGGGCAGTAGTATAAAAATCCATGATAAAATCTTCTGCATATGTATCGCGGAAATCTTTTTCTACCGACTGGTCTTTAAAAGCAACCGACTGCAGGAATCGGGTAGCACTTTTCTTTAAGGCTCTCATGACATATTCCTTACCGTCTTTATCTACCAATCGGAGTGATTTTGACTGGTGACCTCCGCCGGAAATCGTAGGAGTCAAACCACCATACAAGGTGTCAAGGCTTACGCTTTGGGCTTTTATTGGTGTGCTGTAAATCTTTCTGTAATGTTTTCCCCAAAGAAAACGATAGGCACCTCCTTTAGTGGTCATTTTTGTAGTATAAACCGAGGTGTCTTTAGAGGTCGGGAAATTGTTTGGGTATTCTCTCAAATTTGGTTTTGGCCTTGGGAAAGTCGGTTGCTGTTTATACAAAAGTCCTTCCTTACCTTTAGAATCAGCTCCGTAATAGGACACTTTTGAAGCGCCATTTCCTAATACTTCCAATACCGCATAACCATTATGTCCGAAGGAAAAATCGTTCTCATTGATTGCTCTTGCCGCTTCTTCTTTTGAGCCTGCTCCACTGATAATCTGTTTGATATTATCCTTGTCGATATATTGTAAATTATGGTCATGTCCTGAAACCACCACCACATTATTCCGATTCTGTATGAGTGTCTTGACTCTTTTGACAAAAGCATTGTACTTTTTATTTTGCAGGTCTTGCGGACTGATACCGGAAGTTTTACGCAATAAGTTGATAATTGTACCAATTACCGGCATTGGTATTTTTTTCTCTATCGGGAAAAGGTGTTTTTTCAAAGAAAATTCTCCACCATGTGTTCCATTACTCATCAAGGGGTGATGGATAGCCAGGATTGTTGTTTTTTTCTGATTATCGTTCAGCCTGCTTTCCAGTTCGTCAAAAAACTGTTCCCGCGACTTAATATCACAATCGTTGTTGATGGTAGGGTGTTTGTCCCAATCTTCCAGATACCATTGGCTGTCGATCACAATCAATGCCACATTATCATTGATATTCAAGTGGTCTATTCCGCAATTCTTTCTGGGAAGGAATGATTTTTTTTCTTTAAGATATTCATTAACCAGCCTTTCCTGTTCTTTTAAACCCTCTACCCCATTATACCAGTCGTGATTTCCCGGAATGAATATCGTTTTCCCTTTAAAATTCTTAGACAAGGCAAGTTGTATGTTTAATTTTTCTTCGGCCGTTTTTCTGTCCGGACTGTCTTTTGGCGGCATGCCCAACGGATAAATATTATCCCCTAAAAAAAGTAAAGTACTGTTTGTATCTGCTTTCTTCAGCCTTTCTTCAAATAGCTTAAGAATTTGCTTTGCTTTGAGTTCATCAGCATTGCCCGCATCTCCTACCAGATAGAAAGTATGTGAAACTGTTTTCGGATTATCAAAATTATCTTTTATCGTAACAGGCTCCTTGCTTCCAAACTGGGAATGATTTGTAGCACAGGATTGTAAAAAAATTATCAAGCAGATATACTTGAAAGGGGTTATATTTCGTTTACGTGTTACATTAAGCCAAAATAATTTCATAATTTGGTAGTGGATTTAATTCAATTTATTTGATATGAATATTCTTCAAAAAGCTGAAAATTTTATATTTCAATTATTCAAAGATAACTTATCTTCCGATTATATTTACCATAATTTTAATCATACTTTAAGGGTTGTCGACAGCGTACGCCAATTGATAAAAGGAGAAAAAGTTTCAGAAGAAGATGCTGAAATTCTTGAAATTGCGGCCTGGTTTCACGATGCAGGATATATCAATGGAGGTGAAAGACATGAAGAAAAAGGGGCACAGATTGCCGAAGATTTTCTAAAGGAAAACGGATTTCCTGACGACAAAATTTCCAAAGTTAAGGCACTCATAATAGCAACTGAAATCAAACGCACTCCTGAAAATCATTTGGAAATGATTATCCGCGATGCTGACTGCTCCCATTTCGGACATAAAGAATACTCCAATTTTGCGGAACTGTTGCGCCAGGAATGGAAAATTGTTGCCCATAAGGAATTTTCCAATTTAGAATGGGCTAAAGAAAACAGGACTGTTTTCCTCAAGTACCATCGTTTTTATACCGATTTCGCGAAGGCAAACTGGCAACCTCAAAAAGACCTTAATCTTTCTGAATTGCAGGATAAGATTACGGATTGGGAAAAAGGAAAAAAGGAAAAGCCAAAAAACACCCTGAATAAAAAAAAGCTGGAACGGTTAGAAACTCCTGAAAGGGGAATCGACACCATGTTTCGCGTGACACTGAACAACCACACCAAACTTAGCCAGATTGCAGACAGTAAAGCCAATATTCTTCTTTCTGTCAACGCCATCATCATTTCGATTGCCTTGTCCACCTTAATTCCTAAACTGGACAGCCCGACAAATGCGCATTTGATTGTTCCAACTTTCGTCATGCTGATGTTTAGTGTAATTTCTATCATTTTCGCCATACTTTCCACACGTCCAAAAGTAACAAGCGGACTTTTTACACGAAAAGATATTGAAGAAAAAAAGGTCAATCTGTTGTTCTTTGGAAACTTCCACAAAATGCCTCTTGATGAATATCAGTGGGCAATGAATGTGCTCATGAAAGACCGCGAATATCTTTACAACTCCATGATTAAGGACCTTTATTATCTGGGATTGGTATTGAACCGAAAATACAAACTGCTTCGCATTACATATACGGTATTTATGTTTGGAATCATCACCTCCGTAATTGCCTTTGTATGGGCATTCAAGACGGTCTAATTCTTAACCGATAGCTCTTTTACCAAATCCTGATAGGTATAGCCGTTTTCTGAGTCTTCAGGCTGGCTATACAGAATTTCTACACGCAACGCTTTTAGTCCGGTAACACCCTGCAGGTCTTCTACCTCAAAAGTTTCAATAGCGCCCAGCTTGTTTTTATGCTGTAGGAGGCTGATGTATCTTCTGTACTCCACTTCTTCCTGATGTTGTGAATAGACAATCGTAATCTTGCCTTTTTGAGTAATCCTTTCATCTGTTCCCTTTATGTTCGATTTGTCGATTCTTTTTTTCACGACTTCATAACGGGCATTATAGGTGCCGTCAACATCAAAACGTTTTTCGTCCATTCTGAACCGTATTGAGATTGGCGTACTGAAAACAAGTATCAGTGAGGTCACATCCAAATCATATGGAAGCGAAGGACGCATATGGTAATATTCGTTTTCCATCTCACACAATACCTGAAGCTGCCATAAGCGCAAGTTGCTTAAATAAACATGGCTAAATGAAAGCTGCGGTGCAATAGAAGCACCAATATAAAGGTTATGTTCCACTCCATCCGTCTTAAACCGTTCGTAATAGTGCGGGAAAAAAGACTGGGCTTCTTCTTGTTTTTTATCAAGTAAAAAAGCCATTTTTTTATTGATAAGTGAAAGCGTCTCGTCAAAATCTTTACGCGCATCATAGACCATCATTATTTTAGGGTCCAACGATTTAAAATAGGTATCTACTTTTGCACGAACAACTTCATTGGAGTCCTTAAAATGATGTAACATAGGATGCACTTCGTTGAGCACATAACTCTGAATAAGGGACTCTGTGTCGGCTTTCAAAGTTTCTTTCAGTTGTTTTTCCAAATCTTCCAGCTCAAAAATATTCTGGTAAATTACAGGAAGCTTCAGATTGTCACTTACAAAACGAAGTAATCTGAGAAGCCGTTCAATCTGGACTGTAAGGTCTTTTTCTATAGCTTCGTTTCGCGCTACAGAAGAGCCTTTGATATCAATTTGTCCGTATAGCGGATATACTTCTTTAAAAACAATCTCTTTAAAAGGCAAATCCCTGGCATTTTTATCAGTCGTATGCAAGGAAGCTTCCTCTCTGAATTTCCAGTAAACACTCGGGTGGATAGCCGTATATTCTTTTTGGATTATGGCATCAATTTGATTTTGCATGTCTGAAAAATACCGGTCTATAGTATCTACCAGAAAAGGCATAACCAAATCCAACTTGTTGGCATTGACACTATTCAGCTGTTTTGGCTCTGACGACACCAATTCAACGATTCCAAGAAATTTTTCATCTTTGATAACCGGTGCAAAAATACAGCTTTGCACATTCTGAGAAAGCAGGTGCTCTGCAAATCCTTTTTCTTCCGGGTTGGCAATCAGAAATTCTTTTACATCTGAAATGATAAAATACTTTTTCTGTCCTACCAGGGTTTCCAGCGAACATTCGCCTAAAGCATTACGGCACTCTTCCTCCATACCTGTCAATAAAAAGCTATGCATTTCTTCTTCAAAATCAGCTTTTTTTAATCGGGTACCATCACTGCTAAAGGCAGCAAAACCGGTTCTTAAATCGGGTATTTTATAGATAGACCTGAAGATAGTTTCGATTGTCTCCCTTTTTAAATCGTTTCCTTTATCATTACTTAAAAGGTTACTTTTCAGATTAGAAATGGCGCTTTCAACCGAATTATCGTAAAGCGTCATAATCCCGAAACCTTTAAGTATCCAGCTACCCGGCGGAAATTTTTCTTTCCAAAGCGCCAGGTCATCATAATTGTCAATCAACAAATTGATGTCTTCCTGAGTAAGCGCAATTGATTTTTCAGTAGGAAACACTTCCAGGAAATCTGCATTATAGAGAATCCGATAATGTTTTATAATTCCTTCAGCATTTGGAATGTCATAAAAAATGGGAGTACTGAAATCAATTTTACTACCATAATAGTAGTTCAGGATAATCAGACAGTTCATGACATAAAACTGGTGCTCGTCAAAATCCCTGATTATGATTTCAAAATCTTCACCAGCTTCACTTATAATCTTGTTAAGCCTTTCTGTAGTATTAAAAATATAATTGTCAAACGGAATCGTTACCGCCTTAATTTCGTTATGCGTCAAAGCCGTTGGAAACAGGTCTGACAAAAGATATTTGATACGCAGGTAGTGCTTTTCAATCTGCTGATACGATTCAATACCATCTCTTAGCTCCGGATAAGGTTCAATTTCCTTTAAAAGTCCCTTTGCATAAGCGGCACGATAATCTACATCTGAACCTGCTATTTCTTCCAAAACCTCAATCACTTTCGCAAAAGAAATCTTGACTTTAAAAGGACTGAGATTATCGTGAATATGGTTCATATTTTGAAGATTCAAATTGTAGGCAAATTTACGAAAATAAAAGATTCGCAAATCCAAAAGAAAACAAAAAAGCCGTCAGATAAACTGACGGCTTTTTCAAATAAAAATCTAAAAACTAAATACTATTTATTTTGAAAAACAGTGAAACTGCTTTTTTGATTTCCTTTTTAAATTTATTACTAAAGCTAATATAGAAAAATAATTCGCGGAAAAAAAAGAAAATCGATAAAACGCATATTTATTTAACGTTCGACATTAAACCTTTCTGCTCTTCCCGGGTCTTACTTTAAGTTTATTTGAAAAATGTTAAAGTATAGTAAAGAAAGTCATTCGTTTAAATAATAAAATTTAGTTTTGTTCGATGCCTAAATCTGGCTTTTCTTAACTTAAAATTATAATTACCCTGTTCACATGAAAATAAAACATCTAGTTTACGCAATTCTACTTCTTGGTATTGGCGGTATGATTGCCTATCGGATTATTAATAATAAGAAATCAGAATCAGAAAACGGAAAAGGACAGGGAAATAAAAAACCATCAACAGTTAGCGGCGTAGTAGTAAAACCTCAAAATTTTGCCGATGTACTTTCACTTTCCGGCTCGATTGAAGCTAACGAACAGATTGATGTACGCAGTGAAGTTTCCGGAATTGTTGAAAGCATCAACTTCAATGAAGGTACAATGGTATCAAAAGGGCAGGTGCTTTTTAAAGTAAACGATATCGAATTAAGAGCCCAACTGGCACAAGCCAAAACAGCACAGGGATTGGCTTCCGAAAACGAAAGAAGGGCAAAACTGCTTTTGCAAAAAGAAGCGATTAGCCAGGAAGAATATGATATTGCCAGTGCCGATTTCAAATCTGCCAAAGCACAATCACAACTCATTAGTGCCCAAATTGCAAAAACTACGGTACGTGCTCCTTTTTCCGGAAAAATAGGACTTCGCTCGATTTCCGAAGGAACTTACGTGACGCCAACTACCATGATTGCAAAACTGGTAAACACCAGCCGATTGAAAATTACTTTTTCTATCCCGGAAAAATATGCTTCCCAAATGAAAGTTAACGGTGAGTTTACATTTACAACTGCAGGTTCGCCGGAAAAATTCAAAGCCAAGATTTATGCCATCGAACCGGAAATTGAAGTAGCAACACGAACACTCAGATTAAGAGCCATTGCCGAAAATCCTGACGGCAAGCTCTATCCGGGAACCTTTGCAAACGTCATACTTCCATTAGACAATATTCCGGATGCCTTACTGGTTCCTACGCAGGCACTGATCCCTATCCAGAACGGAAAGAAACTGTTTATATCCCAAAACGGGAAAGCGAAAGAAATAATCGTTAAAACAGGAGCGCGAACAGATAAAGACATTCTGATTACTTCAGGTATCAAAGCAGGAGACACCGTATTGACTACAGGAGTGATGACACTAAAAGACGGAATGCCTGTCAAAGTCCAAATAAAAAACTAAACCCAAATGAGTTTATCTACCACGAGTATAAAAAGACCGGTTCTGACGATTGTCTTGAATCTCATGCTGATTCTTTTTGGAATTATTGGCTATACTTATCTGGGCGTACGTGAATTTCCCTCTATCGATCCGGCACAAATTTCCGTAAGAACGAGCTATACCGGAGCAAATGCCGACATTATCGAATCTCAGATTACCGAGCCTTTGGAAAAGGCCATCAATTCGATTGACGGTATCCGAAATATTACCTCCTCAAGTAATCAGGGAAGCAGCAACATTACGATCGAGTTCAACCTGGATAAAAATTTAGAAGAAGCCGCCAATGATGTGCGCGACAAAGTATCACAGGCCGTAAGAAGTCTTCCGCAGGACATTGATGCTCCTCCGGTAGTTTCAAAAGCCGATGCCGATTCCGAACCTATTATCACCATGACCGTACAGAGTGACAATAAGAATGTTCTGGAACTTTCGGATTATGCGGATAATGTCATCGCGCAGCGTCTGCAAACCATTCCGGGTGTCAGCAGCGTACAAATCTGGGGACAGCGAAAATACGCGATGCGCTTATGGATGGATCCGATCAAAATGGCTTCTTATGGCGTAACTGTTTCCGACGTAAGGTCTGCCCTGGCGAGCCAGAATGTAGAATTGCCATCCGGAAAATTGACCGGAGCCAATACAGAACTGACTGTCAAAACCGTAGGAAACCTTTCCACGGAAGAAGAATTCAATAACATTATCATCCTGGCACAAGGCGAAAAAATAGTCCGCTTTAGCGACATTGGTAATGCCGCTCTTGAAGCCGAAAACCTGGAAACCAAATTAAGCGATTCCGGACAGGAAATGGTCGGGATGGCAATTATTCCGCAACCCGGAACCAACTATCTGGACATTGCAAAAGCCTTTTACATTCAATACGACCAGCTAAAAAGAGATCTTCCTAAAGATTTCAAGTTAAATATAGCCATTGACAATACCGTATTTGTAAAAAAAGCGGTTGTAGAAGTAGCAGAAACTTTATTAGTAGCCATTGTACTGGTAGTACTGATTATTTACCTGTTTTTCAGAAACTGGGCCATCGCATTCCGTCCGCTGATTGATATTCCGGTTTCCCTGATTGCTACTTTTTTTATTATGTGGCTTTTCGGATTTTCCGTAAATGTACTTACGCTTCTGGCAATCGTACTCGCTACGGGTCTGGTCGTGGATGACGGTATCGTAGTTACTGAAAATATTTTCAAGAAAGTCGAAGAAGGAATGACACCCATTGAAGCGGCTATCAAAGGATCCAATGAGATTTTCTTTGCCGTTATCTCCATTTCGATTACCCTTGCCGCTGTATTCCTACCCGTAATATTCCTTGAAGGTTTCGTAGGAAGGCTCTTCCGGGAATTTGGTGTGGTGATTGGTGCGGCCGTTTTAATTTCTGCTTTTGTATCCCTGACCCTGACTCCAATGCTGAATGCCTATCTTATGAAAGGCGGTGAACAGAAAAGGTCTAAATTCTATGAATGGAGTGAGCCTTACTTTTTAAAAATGAACTCGGGTTATGCCGATGCGCTGGGTCGATTCATGAAGCGTAAATGGTTGAGCTTCCCTATCCTTATTATTTGTATCGGATTGATTGCTTTATTTTTCAGCACGCTGCAAAAAGAAACAGCTCCTTATGATGACAGAAGTTTTATTGGTGTAAACGTAACGGCACCAGAAGGAGCATCGTATGATTATATGGACCGTTTTATGACCGAACTGTCAGACTTAATCAACGATTCAATCCCTGAGAAAAAAGTGAGTTTGATTATTACTTCCCCGGGATTTGGTTCTGCATCAGTAAACAGCGGACGTGCCAGGATTGCTTTGGTAGAACCTGGCGAAAGAGAACGTTCGCAAAAAGAAATTGCAGAAGATCTTACCAAATGGACAAAAAAATATGCCGAGGCTAAGGTTTCCGTATCAGAACAGCCTACTATTTCCGTAAACCGACGTGGTGGACTTCCGATACAATATATTATTCAGGCGCAGAACTTTGAAAAACTAAGGGAAAAGATTCCTCAATTTATGGATGAGGCCGCACAGGACCCTACTTTTTCGATTACCGATGTCAACCTGAAATTCAACAAGCCTGAAATTTATGTGACTATCGACAGGGAAAAGGCACAGAGTCTTGGCGTTTCCGTAATTGATATTGCCCAAACATTACAGCTTTCTTTGAGCGGACAACGTTTTGGCTATTACATGATGAATGGTAAACAATATCAGGTTATGGGACAATTCGACAAAAAAGACCGCGAAGCGCCTATCGACCTTACTTCTATTTTCGTAAAAAATGCAGCAGGAGAGCTAATTCAATTGGACAACCTTGTTACTATTGAAGAAGAAAGCAGCCCGCCGCAATTGTACCATAACAACCGTTATATGTCTGCTACGGTTTCTGCCGGACTTGCTCCCGGAAAAAGTATCAGCGACGGTATCGATGCGATGGAACGCATCAAAGAAAAAGTCCTTGATGAAACTTTTACAACCGACCTTGGAGGTGAATCCCGTGATTTCGTAGAAAGTAATTCGAATACTGCTTTTGCCTTTGGATTGGCATTATTGCTTATATACCTGATTTTGGCAGCACAGTTTGAAAGCTTTATTGACCCGTTTATCATCATCCTGACAGTTCCGATGGCAGTTGCAGGAGCCTTATTCTCGCTTTGGCTGTTTGGCCAGACCTGGAACATTTTCAGCCAGATTGGAACCATTATGCTTATTGGACTGGTGACGAAGAATGGAATCCTGATTGTAGAATTTGCCAACCAACTCCGGGAACAGGGCAAAAACAAAATGGAAGCCATTATGGAAGCTGCAGAATCGCGTCTGCGTCCTATTCTGATGACCAGTTTGGCCATTGCTTTAGGAGCGCTTCCAATCGCATTGTCTTTGGGAGCAGCCTCAACCAGCCGTATTGGTATGGGAGTTGTTATTGTGGGCGGAACCTTATTCTCGTTGATACTGACATTATTTGTAATTCCTGCTATCTATTTTATGTGGTCCAGAGAAAAGAAACACAGGCCAGAATTTGACAACATAAAAGAATATGAAAAAGAATAATCGCATGACTTCTAAACTATTTTTTCAGATTGTTTTCTTTTTTGCCATTTCACTGGCAGCAAGAGCCCAAGAAATCTTAACGGTCGAAGATGCGGTAAAGATTGCGTTGGAAAACAATTACGAAATAAAAATTGCCAGCAATGAGCTAAAAATCGACCAGCAGAATGTTAGCCTTGCCAATGCAGGCGTATTACCACAGCTGAATGCCAATGTAACAGACAACAACAGCATCCAGAATACCACACAAACACAATCCGACGGTTCAGAGCGCAAACTTAACAACGCCAGAAATATGAACCTTAATTATGGGGTTGCCTTAAACTGGACTATTTTTGACGGTATGGCGATGTTTGCGCGTTATGACCGGTTGAAAGAATTAGAAAAATTAGGCGATGCTGAGCTCAAGCTTGCCATCTTTACAAAGGTTTCTGATGTTATCACGACTTACTATGACCTTGTACAGCAGCAGCAGCAACTGAAAGCGCTTGATACGGCAATTGTAATATCCAACCTGAGAGTCACTACAGCCGACAATCGTTATAAAATCGGAAAAGCCTCGAAATTAGAAGTATTGAACGCACAGGTTGACCTCAATACGGATACTACTGCCCTGCTCCGACAAAAAGAACTGTATGCCAATACTAAAATTTTCCTGAACGAAATTTTAGGCAGGGATGTAAAAACAGAATTTGTTGTTGCCGACGAAATCGCCATTGATGGAACACTTTTGCTTCCGGAACTGATGGCATTGGCAGAAAAACAAAATCCGCAATTGCAGGCACAGATTATCAATAAACGGATTAGCGAATTACAGCTCAAACAAGTCAAGGCGAGCCGTTATCCTACTGTAAACATTACATCGGGTTATAATTTTTCACGCACAGAAGCTTCACTTGGCTTTATTACCCAGTCTTCAGGACAAGGATTTACGTATGGCTTTAATGCTTCCATGAATATTTTTAATGGAGGACTTCAAAACAGAAACGAAAAGGCGGCCAAACTTCAGGTAGAAAATTCCAAGATTGTTATCGAGCAGCAATTACAAACTTTACGTTCGCAGTTGTCGTCTGCTTACCAGACCTACCTGACCAATCTGGAACTGACCAAGCTTGAAGCCAAAAACGAAGAAATTGCGAAAGAAAATCTTGATATTACTTTGGCAAAGTTTAAAATCGGAACGATTGCACCTTTGGAATTCCGTGAAGCACAACTTAATTATGTTAATGCAAAAGTCCGAAACAGCAATGCACAATATGCCGCTAAAGTATCCGAAATCAACCTAAAAGAATTGGCAGGAAATTTATCACTTTCTCAAAATTAAGCCTTTCAACTAAACTATTCTCAGTTTAATGTTAATTCATTTACTTATCTTTGAATAACAAACACTTAAACAAAATCAATCATGGAAGTAAATTTTTTAGCTTTGCTCGTTGCGGCATTATCGACGCTGGTTGTCGGTTTTATATGGTATAACCCAAAAGTTTTCGGAACCGCCTGGATGAACTCGGCCGGACTTACGGAAGAAAAATTAAAAGGTGCCAACATGGCTAAAATTTTTGGCCTTTGCATTGTATTTGCCTTTTTAATGGCTTTTATTTTGCAATTTCTCGTCATACATCAATGGGGAGCTTTAGCGGCAACTGGCGGAGATCCTGACCAGGCTGGCCCTGCTTACCAGGCATTCATGGCAGAACATGGAATGAAATTCCGAACATTTAAACACGGTGCTTTGCACGGTTTTATGACCGGACTATTTTTTACATTTCCACTAATTGCCATCAACGCGATGTTTGAAAGAAAAAGCTGGAAATTTATCTTTATCAATTCCGGCTATTGGATTGTGAACCTGACTATCATGGGCGGAATTATTTGCGCCTGGATGTAAACATATAGTATTCTAAAGTCTCGTCCTGATTACTATCAGGACGGGATTTATTATTTTTTAGCAATTGGAAACTACTTTAAGCTTCAAGCTTTTTACTACAACTTCTGAGCTTCCCCAAAATTGGGACAGCCTTACAACTGCTAACATCTTTCTTTCAAAATCCTATTTAAAAATACTCGAAACGGCTGCTCCGGATAATATGTCCTGCCATTTTATTGGTCTCTTTCGGAAAGAAAAGCTGGTCGGGATTGCGCTATCCCAATTTTTAGATCTGAGTAGGGTAAATTCTTACGGTGAAAGAGACAATTGCGCAAAAACTTCTATACGAAAATTTATATTCAAGAATTTTAGCTCTAAAGTTCTGATTATAGGTAACAACATGCTTACAGGCCAGAATGCTTATGAATTTGATTCCGGCCTGCCTTATTCTGATGGTTTGGTATTGTTGAAAAAGGCAGCAATCGAAATTGAAAGAAAATTACGGAAGAAAGGAACCAATACCCATATCACAGTATTCAAAGATTTTAAAAAAGAAGACCTCCATTACTTCAGGCTACGTGAATTTGATGAGTTTTATCAGTTCAGTACCCAACCAAACATGGTCTTCACTATTCGGGATAACTGGAAAAATGAGGCTGATTATATAAGCGCCCTAAATAAAAAGTACCGTGACCAGTACAAAAGGGCAAGAAAAAAATCAGAAGGCCTGACCAAAAAGAAACTTTCTTTGGAAGAGATTCAAAAACAGGAAAAAACGATTTATGATTTGTATTATTGTGTGGCTAAAAATGCTCCGTTTAATACTTTTTACCTTCCTGAAAATCATTTCTCCAGCTTCAAGATGCATCTTAAGGATAACTTTCTTTTTTATGGCTATTTTGAAGGCGAAAAAATGATTGGTTTTAACACCCTTATTAAAAATGGCGGCGCTGTAGACACTTATTTTTTAGGCTATGATGACAACTGCCAAAAGGAAAAGATGCTCTATCTCAACATGCTTTATGACATGATTTGTTATTCTATAAATAAGGGATTCCGGCAGATTATTTTTGCGCGGACAGCATTGGAAATTAAAAGTTCTGTGGGTGCTGTTCCTGAAAAAATGTATGGGTTTATCAAACACCACAATTCTTTTATCAATCTTTTTATCTCCCGTATTTTTGGCTATTTAGAACCTGAACTGGCCTGGAAAGAACGAAATCCTTTTAAATAGTTATGGGAAAGTTGATAACCCAATAAAAATACAATCTTGCACCTCAGAACCTTAGTGCCTTAGTACCTCTTATTTTTTTGAAACGCGGATTTTCACGGATTTAAATAATTACGCGGATTAAGAAGCCTTAAACTTAGCACCTCAAAACCTTAGTGCCTTTTATTTTTTGGAATGCGGATTTTCACGGATTAAATAATTACGCGGATCTAAGAAGCCTTAAACTTAGCACCTTAGCATCTTAGAACCTTAATATCTTAGCCACTCTCAAGGAACCGCCACCCGCATCTGATTAGGAAGAATTTCTACCTCTAAACGGGTCACTTCATCACAATATTCGCCATCTATTTGAAAACTTACCGGTGAATTCGTTGTGACAACTGCCTTATCTGTCGATATGATTTCAACGTCATCATTTTCAACAGGCATATTTCCAGACAGTATTTTACTGAAAACGATCAGGTCAAGGTTTTTGAGAATTACTATTTCAAATTTGCCATCGTTCATCACGCCATTCGGATTAATCGCAACACCGGTACCATATTTTTGGGAATTGGCCACAACTACCATTCTGGCTTCTGTTTCGATACGTCCGAGATGTGTTTCTATAACCGCATGAAAAGGAGGCTTGAGTCCGGCAAGCGTATTAAAAGCCTGTAAAGCATATCCCAATTTGCCACGGATACTGCTGTTTTCATAATTCTTTATCAATTCAGCGTTAATACCTATGTCGCTCAGATGGAGACTTTTTTTCCCGTTGATGGAAATCATATCCATTTCCATATAATTGTTATTGAACGCAATTTCCAGATTCTCTTCCAGACTATCCGGAAGGTTGAGGTCTACAGAAAGTCCGTTAGCAGAACCCGCAGGCAGTATTCCCAAAATTACATCATGATTTTCTACAGCTTCTGCCACCATCTTAATAGTGCCATCACCGCCAGCGATTATTATTCTTTCCGCCTTATTTTTCTCCTGAAGTTTTTGGATTTCAGACTCATCATTTTTTCCCGTTGTTTCATAAACAACCAAATGTATGTCCTGTTTAGCTGCATATTCTTTTGCTTCACCAATAATTTCTGCCTTATCAATATCACCGGATATCGGGTTAACTACCAGAATATAATTCTTTTGCGTGCTCATGGCTTGTGTATGCTATATTTTTTTGTAATTTGTTATATCGTAATATAAATATAAAACATTTATGAAGCCAATCCTAAAGTTATATCGAGGTTATGCAAATGATCAGGAATTAATTGTGATGGGGCATATTTTCAGACCAACGACTAAAGAAGATTACGATTTTCAAAAGAAAAATTTCAAGAATGCCAAATCGGTTATCCGCATGTTCCGAATCAAAACGCAAAAAAATGCTTCGATTTATCTGGAACACCAGGGCATGAAAATCCACACGAAAAGCTTGGATGATGGCTATTTCAAATTTTGCATCCCGTTGTCAAGGGATCTGGCTTATGGCTGGAACGAATATAAAGTCAGTACTTACCATAATAGTAAAGAAATTTCAAGCAAAGGCAGCTATATACGCCCCCATGAGGGCAACTGGGGATTCATATCGGATATTGATGATACCTTTTTGGTTTCCCATACCCGAAATCCTTTCAAAAAACTGTACATACTTCTTTTCAGGAACGTCAATGACCGAAAAATATTTGAAGATGTCGTACCCCATTATCAGGCTTTGAGTTCTGCCGGCAGAAACAGTGATGCGGAGAAAAATGCTTTTTTTTATGTTTCCAGCAGCGAATGGAACCTCTACAGATTCATTACCCAATTCACGGAACTACACGGTCTCCCTAAAGCTGTATTGCTTTTAAAAGACATCAAAACCAGCCTTACTGATTTTTTTCTTACCGGCAGGGGCAATCACGACCACAAATTCGAAAAAATCAAGCATATTCTGGAATTTTATCCCCATCTGAAATATGTATTGTTGGGAGACGATTCGCAACATGACCCGTTTTTATATGAAGATATCTGCAAGATTTTTCCGGTTACTGTCAAAGCGGTCTACATCAGGCAAACTGGCAAAAACAAAAAGAGCAAAGCCATTGAAGCTATGGCAAATATGGAAAGCATGGGAGTTGACACCTGTTATTTCAGGAACAGCAAGGAGGCGATTGAACATTCAGAACGAATTGGTATTACATCTCAGGATTTTCATGAAAAGCTATAAAAAAGCCGGAAACAAGTTCCGGCTGTATCTCTAGGCATTTTCAATTTCCATCTGAATCGCTTCCCATTCTTCCAAAAGATTATCCAGGTCTTTTTTCTTTTTATTATAGGCAATAAAAAAAGAAGCATCTTCTATATGTTTGTCATACTCGGACTCTAATAGCTTGTCGTCTTTCTGAATGTCAATTTCCAACTGTTTAATCTGGCTTTCCACCTTACTCAGTTTATTTTGAAGTGCTTTATTTTTTTTCTGTTCGTCATAAGACAACGGCTTTTCTTTGGGGGTTTCTTTCTTAACAACATCTTTCTTTTCCACTTCACGCATATTTTCAAGATTGCGCTGCTCTAAGAAGAAATTAATGTCACCCAAATATTCCTTTATCTTCTGATTTTTGAACTCATACACAATATTTGACATTCCCTGAAGGAAATCCCTGTCGTGAGAAACCAACAGCAAAGTCCCTTCATATTGTTGCAATGCTGCTTTCAATACATTTTTCGATTTGATGTCCAAGTGGTTTGTAGGTTCGTCCATCACAAGCACATTTATAGGCTGCAATAACAATTTACAAAGCGCCAGACGGTTTCTTTCGCCTCCTGAGAGCACTTTTACCTTTTTTTCGACATCATCTCCCCTGAATAAAAAAGAACCCAGCATATCGCGTACTTTTGAACGATTGGTATCATTAGCGGCATCCTGCATGGTCTGAAGCAACGTTATCTCACCATCAAGATATTCTGCCTGGTTTTGGGCGAAATAACCCAACTGCACGTTGTGTCCTAATTTTATGGTACCCGTATAGTCAATCTCGTTAACTATAGCTTTGATAAAAGTTGACTTTCCTTGTCCGTTCTGACCCACAAAAGCAATCTTACTGCCTCTTTCAACCAACAACGAAATATCTTTCAGAATCGTCTTGTCGCCATATTTTTTAGTTACATTTTCCGCTTCAACAACTACCTTCCCGGGAGTTACCGAAACCGGAAATGAAATATTCATAACGGAATTATCGTCTTCATCGACTTCAATCCTTTCAACCTTATCCAGTTTTTTTATAAGCGACTGCGCCATTGAGGCTTTTGAGGCTTTTGCCCTAAACTTCTCAATTAATTTTTCGGTTTCCTCAATTTTCTTGGCCTGATTTTTCTGAGTAGCTAATTGCTTCTCACGGATTTCCTGTCGCAATTGCAAATATTGCGTGTACGGTTTATTAAAATCATACGCTTTGCCTAGTGAAATTTCAATGGTTCTGTTTGTTACGTTATCCAAAAACATCTTATCGTGCGAAACAATGACTACAACTCCGGGGAAATTGCGTAAAAAACTCTCCAACCAAATAATCGATTCAATATCCAGGTGGTTCGTAGGCTCATCCAGCAACAATATGTCATTAGACTGCAAAAGCAATTTCGCCAGTTCGATACGCATTCTCCAACCTCCGGAAAAGGTTTCAGTCTGGTTATTGAAATCTTCTCTTTTAAAACCCAGTCCTAATAAAATCTTTTCTGTATCGCCTACATAATTGTATCCGCCCAACAAATCAAAACGATGCGTATAGTCAGACAAATCTTCAATAATCTGGCTGTACTCTTCGCTTTCGTAATCGGTTCGCTCGACCAGCTGCTTATTGATTTCTTCCAGCTTTTTTTCAACGATTTTTATTTCTGTAAATGCTTCATAAGCTTCTTCCAAAACCGTCCTTCCTTGTTCGAAGTCAATATCCTGACGAAGAAATCCTATTTTGACTTCCTTTTCAGTAGCTATGCTTCCTGTATCCGGAGCAATATCACGCGCCAAGATTTTCAGCATAGTAGATTTTCCAGCACCGTTTTTACCAACAAGACCTACCCTGTCACCGGCACCCAATCTGAATGTAATTTCTTCAAAAAGATAAGTACCACCGAAAGAAACTGACAAATTATGTATATTAAGCATTTATTATATTTTTTTTGTAATTGTATGTGTAAATTTGTAATGCCAAATACGGCAATCAAAATTTTTTGCAAATGTTAAAAAAAGGATCCAAATTATATAGTATTTTAACAGGAACTTGTCCTAAATGCCAGAAAGAGAACATGTATGTGGACAGAAACCCCTATAATCTGCCTGCCGTTTTCAAAATGCATGAAAAATGCAGCCACTGTGGTCAAAAATACAAGATAGAGCCTTCCTTTTTTTATGGGGCAATGTATGTGAGCTATGCCGTAGGAATTGCTTTTGGAGTAGCTGCTTTTGTTATCTCTTACTTATTTTTGGGCACTAACCTTAAAGTTGCATTTGTTGCCATTATAGCCACACTCATTATTTTTATGCCAATTATTATGAGGGTATCCCGAAATATCTGGATCAATATGTTTGTGGATTACGATAAAGACTGGGATAAAAAATAAGTTACCATTTTACTTTTTTGAATCGCAGGATATCTGCAGAATTGTCTATCGGTTTTCCAAATTCAATATTTTCAAATAATTGTTTTGCCATATCAGGCCCAATCATAACGCCCCTAGTGCCAAGCCCGTTCAGTAAGTGAAGGTTCAGATATTTTGGATGTGTTCCTACCAACGGCCTTCTGTCTGCCACTGTAGGTCTTATTCCGGCCAAATGTTCCACAATTTCAAAATCGCATTGCAGAATTTCCTTGCTGTTCTCTAAAAGCTGTTTTTTGGCTTCATTGGTCGGCTCATTGGTTTTGTCTGCCCAATTGTATGTTGCTCCTACTTTATACAAATCATTACCCAAAGGCAGCACAAATACCGATGCTTTGATTATGGCATCCAAGTCTAAATTTTTAGCTTTAATAATCAGCAATTCACCTTTTGTTCCCTTTAAAGGCAAGTGTCCAAAATAAGGATTGGCTGTCATTCCATAACCTTCGGCAAAAACAATATTTTTGGCCACAATATCCTTATATTGAATATGGCCTTCTTTAAATTCTATAACCGAATAATCAAAAGTATCTTCCCTTAGCAGATTACTTTCTTTCAGATAATTGCGATAGCTTGACAATAGTATCTCTGTATCGACATAGCCAGACTGCAAAACTTCACCAAAATTAAATGGCGAATCAATTGCCTTATATTTTTTGGAAACCAATTTTGAAGAAAGAAAAGGCGCCAATCCAACCTTATCTGTTGCCAGAAACCAATCATTCTGTTCTTCTACAGAAAAGAATTTTCTGTAGACCGGAGTAGTGAAATTAAATCGGGTATTCAGCTTTTTTTCCAGATTTCCATAAAAAACCTGAAGCAGGTCCAGTTGTTCCTGAGCTCTCCATACTCCGCTAAATCTTTTCAGAATAACCGGATTATACAATCCGCCTGCAACTTTAGAAGAACGTTGCGAATTATTCTCAAAAAACAAAATGGATTTATTGTGCAGTGAGGCTGTTTCGCCAAACGCAATTCCGGCCAATCCGCAACCGACTATCAAATAATCAACCATAGTGAAAAAATAAAAAAACTCTTGTCTAAGTTAGACAAGAGTTTTATTTGTATTGGAGAAATTTTTATTAATAATTCCACATATCCTGTTCGAAGTTGCGGATCTTATCTTTTATTCTTTCTGACTCTAATAATTGCATCTGAGCATTGTCTTTCATATACTCCTCAATCTTTCTGTCACCCATTACGTTCTCTTCCTGATAAATCACTCCATTAAAGCGGCGCGAATTCAATAAGTGGTCAAATGTAATTGGAAGCGCAGAGTTCTTGTCGTTGAAAGCTTTTGCTTCGTGAAGAACGTCACGTACTGCCGGGAAGTATACCCAAAACAATTCGATTGGATCTTCTTCCTCAGTTCCCATTGTATAAACGTCTGGAACTACCGGACAGATACCTTGCAAACGGTATTTTAATTCACCTTGACGTTTGTCAAAATACCAGTATCCTTTAATCTTGTAACCCATAACATTTGCCGGAGTAATATCTGTTTTCACGATATATTCCTCAGATATTTTCTCACCTGCGTTGTATTGCTCTCTACCTGCATCAGCCGTATCAATTTTTGATAGTGATGTTTCAATATCCTTAAGTGATTTTTTAGTAGTAAAATAACTGTCGTCATATACTTCAGTAATTTTTCCTGACTTCATGTTATCAACAAGGACTGCATAAAGCGATTTTCTGTCTGGCCCAAGGTTACCTTCAACCGGAAAATACATTGGAAAATTGATTCTCTCATCAAGATCAATAAATTCCCAAACCATTTTAGCCATTAGTACGTCACGATCGTGAACATATCCATAAGGTAATGGTTTATCATTATCGGACTTAAGCTGAGCTTCGGTTTTCTTTCCGATTTCTTGAGGAGTTTTCGCATTCAAAAGATTAGACTGTGCAAAAGACACACCAGAAACTAAGCTTAATGCTACTACTAATGAAAAATTTCTCCAATTCATTTTCTTATAATTTATAGTTTGCTAAGTTTAAAAACTCAAACTTTCAATAATTATTGTGTTATTTCGTAAGCAACTGGTGCTGTTTTAGGAAGCATAATATCAGCTCCTACAACTTTAGCCTTTATTTCAGAAATAATGACTACATCACCTCTACCTGCTTTTTGGATTGCCGCTTTCGCTCTAGCATCCATTTTGTTACCAGAAACCACAACTGTTGGTTGTCCTGGAACTTTGATGTTGAAACCAACAACATTTATACCTACTTCAAAATCGAAGTCTTCAAGAATAGCATTAACTGTCTGAACTTCAAGGTTAGATTTAGGACCTTTAACAGTACCTGTCTCTCTTCCTCTCAAGGCACCTGCTGGTCCAGGAATATTCTTAATTCTAAATACTTTCTTAGAATTTACAACTTTACCGTCATTTAATTTACCATTAACGTTGATAACAACTTCACGTCCTGCCTGAGGTCTCATAACATATGATCCTGACTTACCTGATTTTGCTAAACCAGGAGCAGAAGCTGTAACATTATTATCAGATACACCTGCAAACGAAATTGTCATTGGGTTATCAACACCACGGTAAACAACGTTCATTTTATCAGCAGAAATAGTAGCTTCGTTAGGTCTTGGAACTACAACGTATTTTCCTTCAAATTTCAAAGGAATGGTTTTTCCATCTTCCAAGAAAGTAAACTGACCATTGATAGATTGCTCACCAACACCACCAGCAGTTAAGGAAATAACAGCTTGTCCGTTTTCTAATTTACCAGGGCCTTGGAATGAAGTAGGTTTAGTATTTTCGTCATAACGACCTAATACGACTTTACCTTTTACGTTCTCACCTTGGAAATAAGCATTTTTCTCCAAAACAACAATCGCCTGATAGTTGCTATATGAAGCTGCCTGAACGGCTGCTTTTCCTAAAGCCGCACTGATTACATCAGATTCTGCTTTTTTAACATCACTTTGCCAAGCAGACAATTTAGCCAAAGAAGCGATTGCAGGGAAACCTTTAAAGTGGTAGTTCAAGAATTTATCTTTCAAACCATCTTTTGTAGTAACATCAGAAACATCAAATGATTTGTTTACCTGATTTAAGATAGCTGAGTATTTTTTCTCATTACCTAGTGCATTTTTCATCTCTGCCTTATAGGTTTCGATAGCACTCATAACTTCATTACCTCTTTTAGTATATCCATCACCAATGAACCAACTGTTATCAAGGTTATCACCTTTATCCATAGATTCGTATGGTAATTTACCGTTTTCTGGCTGAACACCTTTAAGTGTTTCAGCTTTCAAAGTACCGATAAAATCGTAAAATTTCTTAGTAGCAGCCTGAACTTTATGAGCTGTTTCAGCAGCTACAGCAAATTCTCCTTTAGCTTCAGCAGCTTTAGTATCCAAAGCTTGCATCATCTGCTCGTTAGTTAATTTTGCCGCTTCGTTCGCTGTTTCAAATTTTTCATTCATTAGTCCAAAAGCAGATAAAACTTCTTTGGACATATTTAGTGCCAACATCGCGATGAAAACCAGATACATCAGGTTAATCATCTTCTGTCTAGGGGTTAATTTTCCTCCTGCCATTTTTTCTAATTAGTTTATTTTTATTTTGTTAATGAAAAAATATAGTCTTAAACTAATTATCCTTTGTTACTCATTGCAGAAAGCATACCACCGTAAACATTGTTCAATGAAGCGATGTTTGCAGTCATAGATTGCATTTGTTCTTTTAATTTAGCAGCGTTGTCAGCGATTTCTTTGTTAGCCTCAGCATTTCTAGAAGCACTTTCCAATTGTACTTTGTACAAGCTGTTTAATGACTCCATTTGAGCTGCAGCCATAGATAATTCTTCGCTGTATTTTTTTGTAGCTGCAATTCCGTCAGCAGCCGGAGAAATTCCTTTAGCAGCAGATTCGAAATTTTTGATACTGTTTCCTAAGCTAGCCATTAATTCACCATCAATTTTAGCTTCTTTCAATAGGTTATCTAATTTTTGAGACAATAGACCTTGAGCTTCAGTTGGGTTTTCTTTTTTAGCTTCTTTCTTTTTAGCTTCACCTCCTGCTAATTCAGGATATACAAGAGTCCAATCAATTTCGTTATCTACAGGCTCGAACGCAGACAAAGCAAAGATAATCGCTTCTGTTACAAGACCAATAGTTAACATTACGTTTCCTGTTAGTGGTCCTATTTCGAAGTGGATGATCTTAAATAATGCTCCTACGATTACAACTGCCGCTCCCATACCGTAAGCGAAATTCATTGCTTTTTTGCTTAAAATTGCCATAATAATAAATAGTTTTTAGTTAGTTAAGTAAATATAATAATTATAAAGTTGGTTAAATTTTCTTATTTAGGTGTGTTTCCTGTATTTTGAACACCCATATAATCCTGTACGGTTCTGAAACCGATAAAGCTTCTTGCAGAATCAGCATATTCGAAGTCTCTTGTACTTACCTGCAAGAAATAAGCAACATCTTTCCAGGAACCTCCGCGTGTTACTTTACGCTCATTTTTAGCATCCGGCACGTTAGGGTTCATTGTAGAAACATATTCGTAAGATGATGCATCATAAGAAGAGTTTGTCCACTCCGCTACGTTACCTGACATATTATAAAGGTTATAATCGTTAGGCTCGTATGATTTCGCTTCTACAGTATACAAAGCTCCGTCAGCAGCGTAGTCACCACGGTTAGGCTTGAAGTTTGCCAGGAAACAACCTCTGTCGTTTTTAGCATAAGGACCACCCCAAGGGAAAGTTCCTGACTCAAGGCCTCCTCTAGCAGCGTATTCCCATTCTGCTTCTGTTGGAAGACGGAAAGAGTTGATTTGGTTTCTTCCTTTTTTCTTCGCCTTGATGTATGCGTTTTTGTATAATGTTCTCCAAGCACAGAAAGCTTTAGCCTGTTTCCAGGTAACACCTACTACAGGATAATCATCATAAGCCTGGTGCCAGAAGTAATCATTATGCATTGGCTCATTATAAGAGTAAGCGAAGTCTTTAATCCATACCGTAGTATCAGGATAGATTTCAATTGGCTCCGTCTTTTTATAGAAATCTTTTCTTCCTTTTTTCTTAACCGCATCGTTTAGATTCGCTTCAGAGTAACGGAATTTCAATTTTGAAACATCAATAGTTCTTAATCCGTTGTATGATTCGGCAGCAGGCAAGTACATTGAATCCATAACCTCAACATAATATTCATCCGGATATTTCTGAGGGTCTGTAATCAATTTTACTTTTTTATTCAGCTTTCTTCCCGCATACGGATCATCTCCTGTACCAACACTATAGTAATTCTCATACATATATTTGTCATAAGGAGACATTGTAGCCGGATCTGTATCATCAAACGCAAACTCACCGATACCACCAGTTCCTTTGGTCTGACCTACTTCTTCAGCAAGAATAGCCAAACGCATTCTGATAGTTGAGTCTTTCACCCAATTCACAAATTGCTTGTACTCGCTATTCGTAATTTCTGTTTCATCCATATAAAAGGATCGAACGGTAACCGTTTTTGTCGGAGCGTCCTGTACGTTGGCTAAATCATCATCTGATTTACCCATAATAAAAGCACCACCTGGAACCAGAGTCATACCGTATGGTTTTTCTGGATGCCATTTTCTGCCTTTCACACCTACTAACTCCCCTTTATCGCTCGAACCACAGCTTGTCAATATTGATGCTAATGCTGCTAATGCAATGAACTTCTTCATATAAATTTGGGTTATGATATATTCTTATTTTTTAAGGGCGTAAACCTATTTATTATTTTTCTAAAAAACAATTTTTTTATTAAAAATCCTTAAATAAAGTATAACATTGACCTAAGGATGTGTTAAAAAAAATAGGAACGTGCCGTCTATACTATATTTTTCCTTTGTGCCTTCCACCATCTTTCCGGGATTTCGTTGGCACAAGCACCTAAATAATCTTCATAAGTGCAAGGTAATAACGTATTTCTTTTTAATTTATTATTAACATTTGAAATAAAAGGTATTTCTATCCACCAACGTTCTGTTTTGTGGCTTTTAAAAAACACCAGTTCCTCGTCTTCTAAAGGCACAATGTATTTTAAATAGTTATCTCTGCTTCCAAACGGATACTCGTTCGAACGATAATGATAACCTTCAATAAAATACCACACAATCTGGGCGATCAGAACTGCCTCCTGTTTTGAATTATTGTGATTAAAAATGCCAAAAATTGAAACTTTATCGCTGATTCCTGCATATCTTGATAAAGAACAGATTTCTTTCCCGTTAAATCCGTTGGGTGTAAAAGTAATAAAATTACCGGAATCAGAAGATTTCACACATGTTAAATCTACACTCACAATATCCGCATCTCTGAAAACCGGCTCGGCTATTGAGATATTATTGGAAACTTCACCCAAACGATAGGCATCAAAGAATAATTTTTCTATTAAATCAATCTCTTCCTGTGAGTTATAATAGGTTTGATAACCCAGGTTGCTGTAATTAAAAAGATTGTTAGGTTCTTCAACAATCATTTTAGTAAGGTAGGAATTTGCAGAAAGTGGTCTATCGGCTGCTCCAAAGTCAAATTTACTATCGATAGACGCAACATTTACCATTTGTTCCAATTCATCAAAGGCTCTGTATAGCGGATAGGTCAAATCCTGTGAACCACCAATAACTATCGGAATGATTTTGTTTTTCAACAAATAGGCTGTCACTTTTTTTAAGGCGAAATAGGTATCTTCTATATCGTTGCCAGCCAAAATATTTCCCAGGTCTGCAATTGATGCTTCCCAGTTTCCCGGAAATAATCCATACAGTTCCTTGCGGATATGCGACAGCTTTGTATTTTCAATTTCAATATGGGCACCTCTGTTTTCCTTCACTCCCACAATTGCGAGTCTGATTTTGCTTAAATCAGGAAAGTCTTCTCTGGTATGCAGTACTACCTTGCTTCCTAAATTCTGGGAAGACAGTCCGTTAATAAACTCCAGTATCTCTTCATCTAAAGGAGTCAGAAAATCAAATTCCATATATTATTTCTTTTTTACAGTAGTTTTTTTAGCAGCCGGCTTTTTCGTAGCGGTTGTCTTTTTTGCCGCAGTCTTCTTTGCGGGAGCCTTCTTCTCAATCATATCTTTTACTTCGTCCAAAGTAAGTTTGGATGCATCAACATCTTTACTCAATTCTATCTTGACCTTCCCTTTGGTAATGACTGAACGTCCCCAACGCGCTTTTTCAACCCGGATTCCGTCTTCTTTCCAATCATGAATTACCTTATCAATCTCTTTTTGGAGCTTGTCCTCTATCAACTCAGTAATGTCGGATTGGGAAAGATTGTCGAAATTGTATTTTTTGCTGACATTAATAAACATGCCATTCCATTTGATAAAAGGTCCGAAACGACCCACTCCTTTTTGTACCGGCTCATTTTTATACGTTCCGATTGGAGCATCTGCCTGTTCTTTTTCGGCTATCAATTCTTTGGCACGGTCAAAAGTAACATCCAAAGGATCTTCTCCTTTTGGAAGCGAAATGAACATTTTTCCAAATCGCACGTAAGGCCCGAAACGACCATTGTTAACTTCTACCTCTTCACCTTTATAATCTCCTAATTTTTTAGGCAGCAAGAACAAATTCAAAGCTTCTTCCAGAGTAATATTTCCAATATTCTGGTCAGCCATCAGACTTGCAAATTGCTTTTCATCATCTTCCGCATCACCTATCTGAGCCATTGGACCAAATTTACCCAAACGAACGCTTACCGGTTTTCCGGTTTTCGGGTCCGTTCCCAGAATTCTCTCTCCCGATTCTCTCTCTGCATTGGCTTCAACATCTTTTACATTAGGATGGAACTGGTCGTAAAACTCCTGCATCATCTTTGCCCAGTTTACATTTCCTTCTGCAATTTCATCAAAATCCTGCTCAACTTTTGCCGTAAAATTATAATCTAATATTCTTTCAAAATTCTTTACCAAGAAATCGGTCACAATAACACCAATATCGGTTGGAACGAGTTTTCCTTTATCAGAACCTGTATTTTCCTTTAATACTTTTTCATCAACTTTTCCGGACTGTAAGGTCAATTGTGTATATTTTCTTTCCTGCCCGTCCAGATTTCCTTTTTCAACATAATTTCTATTAATAATAGTAGAAATGGTTGGCGCATAGGTCGACGGACGTCCAATTCCAAGCTCTTCCAGTTTTTTAACTAAAGAAGCTTCCGTATACCTTGCCGGCGGTCTGGAATAACGTTCTGTTGCAGTGATATAATTGTTCTGAAGTTTTTCATTCACTTTTAAAGCCGGAAGCATTCCTTCCTGTTCTTCGTCTTCATCATCATGTCCTTCCAGATATACTTTAAGAAATCCTTCAAAAAGCAAAACTTCTCCGGTTGCGGCAAACACCTCTGAATGGTTATTGGCTTCAATTTTTACATTGGTTCTTTCCAATTCGGCATCGCTCATCTGCGAAGCCAATGTTCTTTTCCAAATCAGGTCATAAAGTCGGGCCTGGTCTCTATCAATATTCACCGTATGTCTTGACATATCTGTCGGACGGATGGCCTCGTGAGCTTCCTGGGCACCTTTGCTCTTATTGGCAAAAGTTCTGGGCTTTGAAAATTCCTTACCATACGATTTGATGATTTCTGCCTCAGCCGCATTTATGGCTTCATTCGACAGATTGACACTGTCTGTTCTCATATAGGTAATCAATCCCGCTTCATAAAGCCTCTGGGCCAATTGCATCGTTACCCCAACCGGGAGGTATAATTTTCTTGCTGCTTCCTGTTGCAAAGTGGAAGTAGTGAAAGGTGCTGCCGGTGATTTTTTGGTAGGTTTCGTTTCTAAATCTGATACCTTATATGTAGAACCTATATTTTTATTCAGGAAATCTTCGGCTTCTTTTTTTGTATTGAAATTCTTTGGCAGTTTCGCCTTAAATGTTTTTCCTGCTTCATTTGAAAATTCTGCTACTATAGAGTAAGAAGCTACGGCTTTAAAGTTTTGGATTTCTCTTTCTCTTTCTACAATTAATCTTACTGAAACTGACTGTACTCTTCCGGCAGAAAGCCCGCCTTTTACTTTTCTCCATAAAACCGGAGAAAGCTCATAACCCACCAATCTGTCCAGGACTCTTCTTGCCTGCTGCGCATTTACCAAATCGTAATTAATCCCTCTTGGATTCTCAATCGCTTTTTGGATTGCCGTTTTGGTAATTTCATGAAAAACAATCCTTTTTGTTTTTGATGGTTCTAACTTTAATTCTTCTGACAAATGCCACGAAATGGCTTCTCCTTCACGATCCTCATCACTCGCCAGCCAAACCGTATCTGCTTTTTTAGAAAGATCCTTGAGTTTTTTCACCAATGCTTTTTTATCAGGAGAAACTTCATATTTTGGAAGAAAGCCATTTTCAACATCTACTCCTATTTCTTTAGAAGGCAAATCTGCTATATGTCCATAACTGGACTCTACCTGATATTCGCTCCCTAAAAACTTCTCAATGGTTTTTGCCTTTGCAGGCGACTCAACAATCACTAAATTCTTTGCCATAATGCTTCTGTTTGTGTCGCAAAAGTATATGAATTTTTTAAATATTGCATTTCAGAAAATTTTAAAAGTAAAATTATTAACTCCTAACAGACTTCTGAGAAAGAGCAAAACACTGATTCTTAAAAGATTGAAAATACCATATAAATTTTAAGAAGCCATACCTTATATAGACACCCTTTACCTCCTATCGGCTTCCTTTTTATGTTAAACATTCGGATTTCATAACCGATTTTCATTTCTTATTTATAAATTTATGCAAACATATTACAAGATTTTTCCTACCATGAATCCAAACTAAAACGAAAACATCGTGATTTCAGTCCTTAAGAAATACCTAGAACAGAATCGGCATGGCAATCTGAATGAGGAATTTAAAGATATTTATCTCTCACACCCCAACTACCCAAGCTTGTTTTCCGTCACAGACACTCTGGAAGTGTTGCGCATTGAAAACATGGCTGCCAATGTTCCTAAAAATCAGCTTGAAAATCTTCCGGAACACTTTATTGCAGCTATAGAAGTCAAGGATGCCCTAAACTTTGTCTTTGTCAGTAAGAACCAGGACACTATTATTTATGAGACCGAAAACAATGAAAAACATACCGTAAACCTGGAAGAATTTCGGGAATTATGGAATGGTTTGATTCTGGCAATTGAGAAAAACGAAAAACCATCTGATATAAAAAAATCAGAACACAAAATAGCCATTACTTTAGCACTATTGGCCACTGTTTATCTGGTTTCTAATTTTGCTTACGGATTTGAAATTTACGGCTTCCTGTTCAGAACCCTATCATTTATAGGGTTGCTTGCCGGTATTTTTATACTTTTAGAAAAAAACGAGAACGGCAACGAACTTGTTTCTAAAATCTGTAGCTTTAATTCCAATACCTCCTGTGATTCTGTAATAAAGTCAAAAGACAGCCGGATTACCCAATGGCTTGATTTTACAGACTTGCCCATTTTATTTTTCTCCATCAATTTTATAGCCGGTTCATTAGCGGGGTTTGCTTTTGGCATTATCGGGTTGCTTAGCCTGCTGTCATTACCCGTTTGTCTTTATTCGGTATACCTGCAACAGACAAAACTTAAAAAATGGTGTGTACTGTGTCTTGTTGTGTCGTCTTTGGTTTTGGCACAATCATTATTGTACGTTTCATATTTTGATAATTTCAAGATAAATCTAACGGCTGTCATCCATTACTCTATTATAACTGCAATTTGTTCTGCCTTGTGGTTTCCGTTAAAAAAAATTATATCCGAAAGAAAAGACCTGGCAGACAAAAACAAGGAACTTTCCAGATTTAAAAGGAATTTCAATCTATTCGAATTTCTTTCTTCAGATGTACAGGAGTTGCCGGAATTGACAAGCCTAAAACCTATTCTTTTCGGAAATCCGGAAGCTTCATTAACCCTAAGGCTTTTCCTTAGTCCCAGCTGCGGTCATTGCCATACAGCTTATCAAAAAGGTAAAGACTTTATGGAAAAATATCCCGAAAAAATCAGGTTGGCGGTTTATTTTAACCTGAATATAGACAATCTTGGAAATCCTTATGTGCCTGTCGCAACAAATCTGCAGCAGATCTATTTTAACAATGGCAATATCAGACAGGCTATTGAAGACTGGCACGTCCAAAATCTCAATATCGAAGACTGGTTAAAAAAATGGAAACAGCAAACCATCAGCGAGGAAGTAGCGACAGAACTCAATAGACAATACCAATGGTGTATCAAAAACGAATTCAATTATACGCCGGTAAAAATAGTAGACCATAAATTATTGCCTAAAGAATATGAATTAGAAGAAATAAAATATTTCCTGTCGGAACTGGAAGACCTAAAAGCCGCAATCGTTTAGACGTAAATTACGGACTAGTTGTTCATCCTAAGGAAATAAGAAATATATTTGACTAAATTCGAAAAAATTAATGCAGAAATTCCCTTTTTTCAAACAAGCCGACCAAAAAGACTGTGGCCCTACCAGCTTGAAGATTATTGCCAAATACCATGGCAAAAATATCAACATACAAAAGCTTCGCAGTCTAAGCGAAACCACCAGAGAGGGAAGCAATTTGCTATCGCTAAGTGAAGCGGCAGAAAAAATAGGATTCCGGACACTGGGTGTACGGCTCAGTTTAGAAAAACTGGAAGAAGCCCCTTTACCGTGCATATTGCATTGGAATAACAATCACTATGTCGTACTGTATAAAATCAAAAAAGGGGTTTATTATGTTTCTGACCCTGCCTTTGGGCTGCTCCAATACAATAAAGAGGATTTTTTAAAATCCTGGATTGGAAATAATGCAACCGAAGCAACTCCAGAAGGAATAGCCCTTCTTTTTGATACGACACCCAAATTCTACGAAAACGAATTTGAAAAAGAAAACAAAAGCGTTTTTGGTTTCGGATTACTTTCAAGATATGTATTCCGGTACAAATCGTTTATTATTCAATTAGCGATTGGACTTCTGGCAAGCAGTTTATTACAACTGATTTTTCCATTCCTTACGCAAAGCATCGTCGATATTGGAATCCAAAACCAGAATATTCACTTCGTTTATCTGGTCTTGTTTGCCCAGCTTTTTTTGTTTGCCGGAAAAACAGCCTTGGAACTTATCAGAAGTTGGATATCACTCCATCTTTCGGCAAGAATAAACATTTCGCTTATTTCTGATTTCTTTATCAAACTGATGAATCTGCCAATTTCCTTTTTTGACGTCAGGATGACCGGAGACATCATGCAGCGAATCAACGACCATAACAGAATTGAGCGACTGTTAACAACCTCGTCACTGGATGTGCTGTTTTCTATAATCAACATGATTATAATGGGAGGTGTTCTGGCCTATTACAACCTGAAAATCTTTTTGGTTTTCTTTGCCGGAAGCCTGCTCTATTTTCTTTGGATTATACTGTTTCTTAAACGAAGAGAAGCCTTGGATTACAAACGCTTTTCAGAAATCAGCCAGGAGCAAAGCAAGGTCATCGAACTCATAAACGGAATGCAGGAAATCAAGCTCCACAATGCCGAAAAGCAAAAACGCTGGAGCTGGGAATATATTCAGGCCCGCCTTTTTAAAGTTTCCATGAAAGGATTGGTATTGGAACAAACACAAAACATTGGTTCCTCAACCATCAACCAACTTAAAAACATCTTCATTATTTTCCTTTCTGCCAAATTGGTTATTGATGGAGAAATTACGCTGGGTATGATGATGGCAATTACCAGTATTGTAGGAAGCCTGGATGGCCCGATTACACAACTCATCCAATTCATCCGGGAAGTACAGGACGCAAAAATATCACTTTCCCGATTATCTGAAATCCATGAAAAAGAAGATGAAAGCCAACAGGAAGAAAATCAGATTCATGAATTTCCTGTTGATTCCGACATTGTACTTAAAGACGTCAGCTTTAGATATACAGGAACAGACACTCCTGTTTTAGAAAATCTGAATCTTGTCATCCCTGCCAATAAGATAACGGCAATTGTAGGAACCAGCGGCAGTGGTAAGACAACGCTGATGAAGCTCCTGTTGAAATTTTACGATTGCGACAAAGGAGAAATTACGGTTGGAAACACGCTCCTTAAAAACATTGCCCAAAAAGCATGGCGTGCCAATATTGGCGCTGTGATGCAGGAAGGCTATATTTTTAATGATACAATAGCCAACAACATTGCGATTGGTGTTGACATTATAAACAAGGAAAGACTCGCCTATGCCAGCGATGTGGCAAATATCAAAGGATATATTTCAGGCTTGCCTTTGGGATATAACACCAAAATTGGCATGGAAGGCATTGGCATGAGTACCGGGCAAAAGCAACGATTATTGATTGCCAGGGCGGTTTACAAAAACCCGGAAATGTTGTTTTTTGACGAGGCTACATCGGCACTGGATGCCAACAATGAAAAAGAAATCATGGAAAAACTGGATGTTTTCTTCAAAAATAAAACCGTTGTGGTAATTGCACACCGACTAAGCACCGTAATGAACGCTGACCAGATAGTAGTTCTCGATAATGGAAAAATAATAGAACAAGGCAATCACGAAGCATTAGTAAAATTAAAAGGAAGCTACTACCAGCTTGTTAAAAACCAACTGCAACTCGGAACATAATATGCCAGACGATAAACACATAGAACTACGAAGTGAAGAGGTTCAGGAAATCCTGACCAAAGTACCGCATTGGATGATACGATGGGGAAATGTGGTTATTTTAACCGTACTGTTATCCTTACTGGTCATGTCGTGGGTTGTAAAATATCCTGACATTGTCACTTCAGAAATTACCATAACCACGCAAATCCCTCCACAAAGACTCATTACCAAAAGTTCGGGGCGTATTGAGAAAATTTTTATCAAAAACGGAGAAACTGTTTCGGCAAATACAGCTTTGGCCGTAATTGAAAACACGGCCCGATATCAGGATGTATTTTTGCTAAAAAGCATTATCGACACCCTTAAAATAGATAAGAGTTTTATCCGGTTTCCGTTTGAATCGCTCCCTTCCATGCAGCTGGGTGAAATTGAAGGGCCATTTGCCGTATTTGAAAAAGATTTTATTGCTTACAGCCTTAACAGAAAATTACAGCCTTATAAAGTAGAAGGCGCTGCACAAAATTATGAAGTCATCGAAATCAAAGAAAGGCTAAACCTTTTGCAACAGCAAAAACAAATAAGCGAAACAGAAATTCAACTTAAAAAGAAAGAGCTTGACCGTTATAAAAAACTTTACGACAAAGGCATTATATCCACACAGGAATGGGAAACTAAAAATTTAGATTATCTCCAGACAGAAAAAAACTTGCGTGGACTCAGTTCCTCTATTTCGCAAATGAAATCGTCGTTGAATGATTTGAACAAAAACAGCAAATCGACAAAGATTAACGAGACTAAAGACGATGTAAGTCTGTTCAGGAATGCCATACAGTCCTATAACCAGTTGAAAAAAGCCATTGCCGATTGGGAATTAGCCTATGTGCTCCGGTCATCAATTTCAGGCGAAGTCTCTTTCATGCAAGTATGGACAGAAAACCAAACCATTACGGCAGGCGATAATGTTTTTTCTATTATCCCGAAAGAATCTGACAATTACATCGGAAAGATAAAAGCCAAGGCTCAAAATTCAGGAAAAATCAAAATTGGCCAGAATGTAAATATCCGTCTGGCAAATTATCCTGACCGGGAATTTGGAGTCATCAGAGGGAAAATACAATCCATCTCTTTAACCCCTGATAAAGAAGGCAACATTCTTATTGATGTATCCTTGCCAAATAAACTGGAAACTTCCTATCACAAAAAGATTGCATTTCGTCAGGAAATGAGCGGAACTGCCGATATTATCACCCAGGATTTGCGATTAATTGAGCGACTGCTTTACCAATTTCGGGATTTATTCCGAAGAACCTAAAAACGGTAAAAAACATTCCAAAAACATTGTTAAATCTAAATATGACATCTTGTCATATTACTTCAAATAATTGTATCTTTGCAAACTGATTAAATTTCTCTTTGGGAGACTATGGAAAAGATAATAGAAGAAAACAAGCAAGGAGAAAGCCTTGTATTAGAACATAAAACAGGAAACACCAAAAAGCTTTTTATTGAAAGTTATGGTTGTGCCATGAACTTTTCAGATAGTGAGGTTGTAGCCTCTATTTTATCTGAAAATGGTTTCAATACTACTCAAATTCTGGAAGAGGCCGATTTGGTATTGGTCAACACCTGTTCCATTCGGGACAAAGCAGAACAAACCGTACGAAAAAGACTGGAAAAATACAATGCTGTAAAACGCAGCGTGAATCCAAAAATGAAAGTGGGTGTGTTGGGCTGCATGGCAGAACGCCTTAAAAGTCAGTTTTTAGAAGAAGAAAAAATTGTCGATTTGGTTGTCGGCCCGGATGCTTATAAAGACCTTCCAAATCTTTTGCAGGAAGTAGAAGCCGGAAACGATGCCATCAATGTTATTCTTTCCAAAGATGAAACTTATGGCGATATTTCTCCGGTTCGTTTGCATAGCAATGGCGTTACTGCATTTGTTTCCATAACAAGAGGATGCGACAATATGTGTACCTTTTGCGTAGTTCCTTTTACCCGTGGCCGTGAAAGAAGTCGTGAGCCGCAAAGCATTATGGAAGAAATCGCCGACTTGTCTAACAGAGGTTTTAAAGAAATTACTTTATTAGGACAGAATGTAGACAGCTATCTTTGGTATGGTGGTGGTTTGAAAAAAGATTTTGTCAAGGCAACCGAATTCCAAAAAGCTACGGCTGTTGATTTTGCCCAATTACTGGAAATGGTCGCTACAGGATTTCCAAAAATGCGTATCCGTTTTTCAACATCGAATCCGCAGGACATGCACGAAAGCGTATTGCATGTTATTGCAAAATATCCAAACGTATGCAAACACATCCACCTTCCCGTACAATCCGGAAGTGACAGGATATTGGCAGCAATGAACCGACTGCATACCAGAGAAGAATATATCCAACTGATTGATAAGATAAACCGTATCATTCCGGGTTGTGGCATCACCCAGGATATGATTTCAGGATTTCCTACCGAAACGGAAGAAGACCACCAGGATACATTGAGCTTAATGGAACATGTCAAATACGGTTTCGGATATATGTATGCCTATTCTGAACGTCCGGGAACACTGGCCGGAAGGAAAATGGAAGATGATGTGCCGGAAGAAACAAAACTAAGAAGGCTTCAGGAAATAGTTGATTTACAAAGAAAACACAGCGCTTTCAGAACCCAGGAATTCTTAGGGCAAACTGTAGAGGTGCTGATAGAAAAGACTTCTAAAAAATCCGAAGAGCAATTCTCAGGCAGAAACTCACAAAGCATAACAGTTGTTTTTCCTAGAGAAAATTATAAAATAGGTGATTTCGTAAATGTAAAAATCAATAGTTGTACCAGTGGCACTTTAATTGGAGAAGCCGTTGGATATAGTGATATGAATTAATTTTGAGATTTATGATTGCAGATTTATGATTTGAGATTGCAGTTTAAACATATAATTCATGCAATTCGTTGTATAATGATAAAAAGTATAAGTCTTATCTCGAGTTGACATAAACAGCCACTGATTCAAAGATTTCACAGATTTAGAATCTTTATAATCCATCAATCTGCGGCAAAAAAATAAACAAATACAAGCCTTTGATTAAAAACAAACAGCCACTGATTCAAAGATTTCACAGATTTAGAATCCTTATAATCCATCAATCTGTGGCAAAAAAATAAACAAATTACAAGCCTTTAATTAAAAACAAACAGCCACGATTCAAAGATTTCACAGATTTAGAATCCTTATAATCCATCAATCTGTGGCAAAAAAAACAAACAAATTACAAGCCTTTAATTAAAAACAAACAGCCACGATTCAAAGATTTCACAGATTTAGAATCTTATAATCCATCAATCTGTGGCAAAAAAATAAACAAATTACAAGCCTTTAATTAACACTCAAAGTCACAGATTTGGAGATTTATCGGATTCAAAATCCTTAAACTTTCTAATCTAAAGCAAAAATAAACGCCAAAAAGAATAAAGTATGAGCTATTACAAAGAAGAAGAGACGTATAGAATAATTGGAATTTGCATGGAAGTTCATAGAAATCTAGGCCCGGGGTTATTAGAAATAATTTACAAAGATGCCTTAGAAATAGAACTTACAGACAAGAATATTCCTTTTGAAAGAGAAAAAGAATTCCTGATAGAGTACAAAGGAAAAATCTTGCCTCATAAATTTTATGCAGATTTCATCATAAATGAAGATATAATTTTGGAAGTAAAAGCAATAAAGGAATTTTCAAAAGAACACATTGCGTAAATACTAAATTATATGAAGCTATCTAATTCAGAAATAGGCTTGCTAGTTAATTTTCAGGCTAAATCATTACAATATAAAAGATATATTTAATTATCTTACGCTAGTAACATAATCAAAACCATCATTTAAAATAATTTAAATGGAATCAGTTCAAGCCATAAAACAGCGATTTGAGATTATCGGGAATGACCCGAAACTGAATCGTGCAATAGAAAAAGCAATTCAGGTTGCACCAACAGACATTTCCGTCTTAGTGGCAGGAGAAAGTGGTGTCGGAAAAGAAAGCATTCCTAAAATCATCCACTCGCTTTCACACAGAAAGCATGGAAAATATATAGCCGTAAACTGCGGTGCGATTCCGGAAGGAACTATTGACAGTGAATTATTTGGCCACGAAAAAGGTGCTTTTACCGGAGCAACTTCAACCCGCGAAGGCTATTTTGAAGTCGCTGACGGAGGTACTATTTTCTTAGATGAAGTTGGTGAACTTCCTTTAACCACACAGGTACGTCTGTTACGTGTTTTGGAAAACGGAGAATTTATAAAAGTAGGTTCCTCTCAAGTCCAAAAAACAGATGTAAGGATTGTGGCGGCTACCAATGTCAATATGTTTGATGCCATCGAAAAAGGAAAATTCAGGGAAGACCTTTATTACAGATTAAGTACTGTCGATATTACGCTTCCGCCTTTAAGAGAAAGAAAAGATGATATCCATCTGCTGTTCCGGAAATTTGCAGCCGATTTTGCACACAAATATAAAATGCCTCCAATCAAGCTTGATGACAATGCAGTCCATTTCTTGTTGCAGTTCCGTTGGAGCGGTAACATCCGTCAGCTTCGAAACGTGGCAGAGCAGATTTCTGTTTTGGAAACCAACAGGGATATTTCGGCGGCAACATTACAATCTTACCTTCCATCAGAAGGCAGTCAGTTACCGTCTGTAATCAAGGACAAAAAAAGCGAAAGTGATTTCAGTAACGAAAGGGAGATTTTATACAAAGTGCTTTTTGATATGAAAAGCGACCTGAATGACCTGAAAAAACTGACATTGGAATTGATGCAGAATGGAAATACAAAAGTTCAGGAAAACAACAAAAACCTGATTCAGAAAATTTACGGAAGCAACCCTTCAGACAGCGAAATTGCTTTTGAAGAACAGCCAAGTGTGGCCCTAATCACAAAGCCAAAAGCGGAAGAACATTTTGAAGAAAACGATGACAATTTCACATTTGCTGAAACCGTTGAAGAAGAAGAAATCCTGAAACTGGAAGAAAAGGAAATCGAACTTATCAAAAAATCATTGGAAAAAAACAAAGGAAAAAGAAAGGCAGCAGCAGATGAGCTTGGAATTTCCGAAAGGACACTATACCGAAAAATAAAGCAATTTGATTTGTAAAAACTGTCTATATTTGACAAACTAAAGCATGAAATACATTAAATACATCATCCTTCCGGTCTTATTCCTTGCCTTCAATGGCTGTTCTGTATATAATTTTACAGGAGCGAAACCCATTAACGCCAAGACCTTCCAGGTTAATTATTTTCAGAATAATGCCGACCTTATCGAACCCGGAATTGAACGTAAATTTACTCAGGATTTGCAAAACCTGATTCAAAACCAAACGAACCTCAGCCTGACAAATTCAGGAGGCGAATTGGTTTATGAAGGCGAAATTGTAGATTACAGGGTTTCTCCAATGACTGCCACGGCCGACCAAAGAGCTGCCCAAAACCGTTTGACAATCTCTGTAAACGTGCGTTTTACAAATAAGAACAAAGAAGAAGATGATTTCGAAAAAAGATTTTCTTTCTTCTATGATTTCCCCGGAACAAGCCAGCTTGTAGGGTCACAACTGACCACTGCACTGGATGTAATTTTTGAAAGGATTACACAAGACATCTTTAACGAATCATTAGCCAAGTGGTAACAAAATAAACTATTTGAATTTGAACCTTACTGAATTTACAACCTTACTAAGCCACCCAAATGCCGTCAGTGAAAGACAGGTATCTGCTTTGGAAAAAATAGTCGAAGAATTTCCCTATTTCCAAAGCGCAAGAGCTTTACGCCTAAAAGGATTGTACAATCAGGACAGTTTTAAATACAATGGCGAATTAAAAGTCACTGCGGCACATACAACAGACAGGAGCGTATTGTTTGAATACATCACCTCGGAAAATTTTATGGCCATCAACAAAGCTTTTTTTGCAGAAAAAGAAGCCCGAATCAATGCCATTAAAGTTAATGAGATTGAGATTCTGAATCCGGAGAAAAAAGAGGAGCCTGTAAAAATCGACCCTCTTGAACAATCTATTCTGACTTCAATACGCGAAGCTTCTGCCTCAAAACCGCAACAGGTTGAAGAAGAAAAAGCTATAGAAATTCCGCAGCAAGAAACAAAGCCGGAAATCTCTGAAGAAAGCATAGAAGAAAAACTGGAAATTGGGAAACCACTGGAATTTTCCCGTGGTGAGAAACATTCTTTTCAGGAATGGCTTCAATTATCGACTTTTAAGCCAATCCAGAGAGAAGAAACTCCAATTGAATCTGAAAAAACAGCTAATACGGAAGAAATTTCAGAAATAGATTCAGAAAAAAAGAAAAAATTAGAAATAATTGACCGGTTTATCGAAGCCAATCCAAAAATTTCTCCTGTAAAAAACACTACTCCTATTTCATTGATTTCTGAGCGGAACTCCCAAGATAATTCATATCTGATGACAGAAACCCTGGCAAAAGTTTATCTCGAACAAAAGAAATATCAAAAAGCAATTCAAGCTTATGAAATATTAATTTTGAAATATCCAGAAAAAAGTCATTTCTTTGCAGACCGAATTTTGGATATTAAGACATTACAACAAAATAACAATAATTAAAACAATGAGCACATTTACAATTTTTTTGGTTTTAATCACAATCGTTTGTTTTCTACTAGTCGTAGTTATTATGGTACAAAACCCTAAAGGTGGCGGTTTGTCATCTACACTAGGCGGTGGCGGACAAATGGGTGGAGTTCAGAAAACTACTGATTTCTTAGACAAAAGTACCTGGACACTAGCCGGATTGTTAATTGTTTTGATTTTATTGTCTAGTTTGAGCTTCACAGGAACTTTTGGTGGCAATACATTAAAAACAATCGACCCAAAAGCGGCTCCGGCTCCAAAAACGGCTGCGGCTCCGGCAAAAACCAATGCAGCAGAAACTCCGGCTACAGCGCAACCAGCAGCTACAGCACAGGACACAGCAAAATAATTTTTTTGAAAAAATACATTCAAAATGCCAACACGTCAGATGTTGGCATTTTTTTTTGACCAAAATGTCATAAATAGCGATTGGCACAATTTCTGTCTAGTAGAAGAAAACTTCAAAAACACATATAAATATAAAATTTTATAATTATGGCTTTAAACATTAAACCTCTTGCAGACCGTGTATTGGTTGAACCGGCAGCAGCAGAAACAAAAACTGCTTCTGGAATTTTTATCCCTGACACAGCAAAAGAAAAACCTCAAAAAGGAACCGTTGTAGCTGTAGGAAACGGAACAAAAGACCACAATATGACCGTGAAAGTCGGTGATTCTGTACTTTACGGAAAATATGCCGGAACAGAATTAAAATTAGAAGGTAAAGACTACCTGATTATGAGAGAAGATGATATTCTTGCAATAATTTAAAGGCTAAACGCTATAAGCTATAGGCTAAAGGCTGTAAGCCTTAAAAACATATTCAATATAAGCCAAAAAAACATGAGAGATTTTAAAAAGTATGACATCTGGCAATCAAGTCATTCTTTCACCTTAGAAGTTTATAAAATGACTTCCAATTTCCGAAAGAAGAAACTTATAATTTGATAAGCCAAATCCGAAGGGCTTCCTCTTCTATTCCAACTAATATCAGTGAAGGTTGTGGAAGAAACAGTGATAAAGAATTCAATCAATTTCTCAACATCGCATTGGGATCAGCTAATGAAACAGAATATCTTTTGATCTTGTCCAGAGATTTGCATTATATCAATACTGAAATTGCATTAGACTTTCTTGATAAAATCAATTCTATAAAAAGTAAAATATACAATTTAAAACAAAAATTAATTTCACCAACGGCCTAAAGCGTAAAGCTTAAAGCCTAAAAAACAAATACAAAAATGGCAAAAGAAATAAAATTTGATATCGAAGCACGCGACGGTTTAAGACGTGGTGTTGACGCTTTAGCAAATGCAGTAAAAGTAACCCTGGGACCTAAAGGACGTAATGTAATTATAGGAAAATCATTTGGCGGACCTACTGTCACTAAAGATGGTGTTTCTGTGGCCAAAGAAATAGAACTACAGGATACGCTTGAAAATATGGGAGCTCAAATGGTTAAAGAAGTAGCTTCTAAAACCAATGACCTTGCCGGTGACGGTACTACAACTGCGACGGTTTTGGCACAGGCTATCGTAAAAGAAGGATTGAAAAACGTTGCTGCGGGTGCAAACCCGATGGACTTGAAAAGAGGTATCGATAAGGCTGTAGAAGCTATCGTAGCCGATTTGGCAAAACAAGCTACAGAAGTAGGTACAAATACAGACAAAATCAAACAGGTTGCCTCTATTTCTGCCAACAATGACGATGTAATCGGAGAATTGATTGCTACAGCATTCGGTAAAGTTGGCAAAGAAGGTGTAATTACCGTTGAAGAAGCTAAAGGAACAGACACTTATGTTGATGTAGTTGAAGGTATGCAATTTGACAGAGGTTATCTTTCTCCATATTTCGTAACGAACTCTGAAAAGATGGAAGCGGAATTGGAAAACCCTTACATCCTGCTTTACGATAAAAAAGTTTCTTCATTAAAAGAATTACTTCCAATCCTGGAGCCAGTGGCACAATCCGGAAAACCATTGTTGATTATTGCAGAAGATGTTGACGGTGAAGCATTATCTACTTTGGTTGTAAACAAACTAAGAGGTGCCCTGAGAATTGCTGCTGTAAAAGCACCTGGTTTTGGAGACAGAAGAAAAGCAATGTTAGAAGACATCGCAATCCTAACCGGAGGTACAGTCATTGCTGAAGAACAAGGCTATACTTTAGAAAATGCAACGCTTGAAATGCTTGGAACAGCAAAACGTGCCACTATCAATAAAGACAATACTACATTGGTTAGCGGAGCCGGTGACATCGAAATGATTAAAAACCGTGTCAACCAAATCAAGAGCCAGATGGAAACTACTACTTCTGACTACGACAGAGAAAAACTTCAGGAACGTTTGGCTAAATTAGCCGGTGGTGTTGCTGTACTTTATGTTGGAGCTGCTTCAGAAGTAGAAATGAAAGAGAAAAAAGACAGAGTTGACGATGCTTTACACGCTACCCGTGCAGCAGTTGAAGAAGGAATCGTTGCTGGTGGAGGTGTTGCCCTTTTAAGAGCTAAAAGCGTTTTGAAAGACATCAAAGCTGACAATGCTGATGAAGCTACCGGAATCCAGATTGTTTCCCGCGCAATTGAATCTCCTTTGAGAACAATTGTTGAAAACGCCGGACTTGAAGGCTCTGTAGTTGTTGCTAAAGTAGCTGAAGGTTCAGGAGATTTTGGTTACAACGCTAAAACTGATGAATATGTAGACATGCTAAAAGCAGGAATCATCGACCCTAAAAAAGTAACCCGTGTTGCTTTGGAAAATGCAGCTTCAGTTTCAGGAATGATTCTGACTACAGAATGCGCTTTGGTTGAAATCAAAGAAGAAAATGCCGGAGCAAGCCCAATGGGTGGCGGCATGCCGGGAATGATGTAAAAATCAATTTATATTTTTAAAAAAGGACGCTAAATAGCGTCCTTTTTTATTTCTGATAAACAAAATCATTAATTTAATACATATATTGCATCTGTTAACCATTATACAACATTATTATGCAATCCATCTTTCGCCTCCATGTAGTTTTTATTTTTTTCGCTGCCACATTTTCCTGCTACTCCCAGGAAACAGATTCCCAAAAAAACTTTATTTCAAAAACCATTGAAGATTATTTCTTTTTGGAAAGAGAAAATATCCATCTTCAGCTTGACAAATCAGTATTTATTTCAGACGAAGATGTATGGTTTAAAGGCTATGTATATCATCGCAAAGAAGAAGTTCCTTTTTTCACCACTACCAATGTCTATGCTTCCCTCTATGACGAAAACGGAAACAGAATAAAAGACAAATTATTATTTAGTAGCATGGGTAGTTTCTCCGGGAAATTTGAATTGGGAGATGCCTTCAAAAGCGGCAACTACTATATTCAGGTTTTCACCAACTGGATGAACAACTTCAAAGAAGACGAATCTTCTGTTTTTAAATTCAGTGTCATAAATAAAAATGACAGGACCGCCTCAATCAAGAGCTCACCCGATTATTCCAAAATAAACATTGAGTTTTTCCCCGAAGGTGGCTCTATCATTCAAGGCACTCAAAATACAGTAGGCATAAAAGTAAGCGATTGTCACGGTAATCCTTTGCCATCAATTGAAGGTGAGATTATCGGTCCGGAAGGCAAAAGCCTTCAGAAAGTCAGCCTGAATAGATTCGGATTGGGGAAATTCCAGATTTTTGGTGACAGCAAAACCTCAAAAGCCTCTTTTCTGGTCAATGGGAAAAAAGTAGAAGAAAATCTGCCATTTGCATCCCCAAATGGTCTGGCACTTGAAATCAACAACTTTGCATTAAAAGACAAAACGATTGTCAAAATCAGAACCAACGAAAAAAACATTGCTTCTTTTAAATCAAAAAAACATTATCTGGTAGTACATCAGGACAACAAATCCACCATCTTTGACATAGATTTCAAAAATACTTTAGAACAAAACATCACTTTCACCAAAGACAATCTCTCCGAAGGTGTCAATACCGTCAGAATAATCGATTCTGATATGAAGCAACTTGCTGAAAGGTTTATTTTCAAATACCCCGAAGAATCCTTAAAGCTTGATATAAAGCTTTTGAAAAAAGGAAAAGATTCCATCCATTTTTCCGGGAACCTGAACTCCGTTAACAGCAGCATTAGTATTTCAGCCGTTCCGGAACAATCAATCGCAATAAACCAGGATTATTCAATCCGCGCTTCCTTTCTGCTAAATCCGTATTTATCTAAAAACCAATCCAACACCAACTATTATTTTGAAGAAGTATCAAAAGCAAAAGAGTTTGAGCTTGACCTTCTCCTTTTAACCCAAAGTACCGGAAAATACAAATGGGAAAACATTGTGACTACACCTCCAAAAGACAACAACACCTTTGATTTTGGACTTACGATCAAAGGAACGATAAATCAGACCCTGGCTGACCGTAAAAAATTCAAGGTAAAGTTATTTTCATTACAATCCAGCATTAGCGAATCCACAGGAATCAATGATAAGAATGAATTTTATTTCAACAACATGGTTCTGGCCGATTCAACCTGGGTAAACTTCACACTAACCGACGACAAGAACAAGCCAATTGTTTTAAAATTATATCCGCAGATTTTAAACGGACGAAGAACATTCAACAAGCCCTTCAAAATAGAAAAAAAGGAATGTGCCTCCATTGAAGAAAAGGTAGAATATGAAACCCCAAGTTTTGTAAACGGAACAATTATGCTTGAAGACGTTGAAATTGCCGTAGAAAAGAAAAAGAAACTTAAATATTCGAATAGTTTAGGAAACGGAAATCTTAGAGGTTACAAAGTGGCAGAAAATGACCAGACAGACGTATTGAACTTTATTAGAAACAATGGCTTTGAAGTTCCTACGATTAACGGTTTTTCCAATACGGTAGAAATCTACAGCCGTTCCGTAACAACCATAAACGGGGCAAGAAGTACTCCGATACTTTTTATTGACGGACTTCAGCAAATGAGCTTTGATTTGCTTCTGAATATGAGAATGAACGAAGTAGATGAAATTTACATCAATGCACACGCTATTGTTCCATCTGTAAATAACAACATCGGAATTATAAAAATTTATATGAAAAAAGGCGGTAGCGGTTTGCCACAAAAAAATAACGCTATTCCTTTTGAAATAAAAAATGCTTTTTCAAAGATTGAACCTTTTAAGAATAAGCTGTATACTTCAACTGAAAACAGAGGCTTTCAAAATTTTGGATTAATTCATTGGATTCCTGCCATATATACCCATGACAGCAAGGAATTTAAATTTCAGATTCCAAATATGGGACAAAAAAACGTAAAACTACTTATTGAAGGTTTTTCTGCCGAGGGGCAATTAATCTCTGAAACCAGAACAATCTCTTTGGAATAAAAAAATCCGAAGCCTAAACTTCGGATTTACCAACTAAAAAAACCAACCAACTATTAAATAGAAACTTGATACTGTGCGATAAAAGCTCCTTTATGGTCTGTCAGATTGCCCGATGTATTATATATCGGGCGATTCTGATAGGATACCGTAAACTTTGAAGTCTGTCCGTTTAACAGCCAGTTTACGCCTATATCATAAAAACTCATATCCTTATTCAATCTTTCATAATGGGCATGTTGGATTGCAACATACGGCATCAGAGTTGTCATTCCAATCAGGTTATCTTTAAGTTTGTAGCCTAACTGTGCATACAAAACATTTCCGGTTCCATAGGCCGGGAAACCATTTCCGCTACCATTCAAAACAGTTGAATCACTACTTCCATTGGCAGGATTCATTGGCGCAGCATTACGGATGTAATTGGTTCCGAAATCATAATGCGTAAAATTTCCGTAAAAACTTATCGCCTCACCTCTTGAACCTATTGGCGCATCATAAAAAACATCTGCTGCCAAATGAAGCATATCTGTATAAATAGTATCATTGACCGCATTTCTATGCCACATGGCATCTTGCTGGTATACAATCCCGGCTCCTATATTGAAGACTTTCTTTTTCCCTAAATAACTTCCGGTAGCGTAAGGAGTCAGATTGGATTCCTGTTCCTTAAACTGGTACTGGAAATAACCATTGAATTGCATCTGTGGCGGCTTCGGAGAAAAATTAGACCTTTCACTTATTGCCGCAACATAGCCGGAACTTTTCTGTATGGCCAGTGGCTGTGCAAAAGCCATCCTATAGTCTAACTTACCCAGCTTGCCTTTTGCATAAAACGAAAGCTTTCTGACGAACTGGTCTGTTACATCGTTTGTTGATTCAAGAAATAACGGTATATCAATACCCATAATAGAACCTACGGAAGAAGCAGAAAATCTTGACAATCCTGTCCATGAAGACAAGCCCGCCCCTAAAGACAGCTTTTCTTTATCAATGGCATATTCACCCAATGCATCATGAATAAAAAAACCCTGTTTCCTGTCGGAAACATTATTGAAGTTATTCTGGCCAATTTGCCCATAAATAAAAACACGGTCTGCAACCTGTCCGTACATCTGAATCCTGAATCTTCGGATACCGATATCTGTTCCGGCCGTTTTAGGGGAATCAAAAATTGTAGTCCCCGGATTATACTCCTGATTTCTAATCCAAACCTGGGAAAGCATTGCAAACTTCAGATAGTTGGAACCGTCTTCATTCAGGTATAATTTCTTATCGTGCCAAAATTCATGTTTCGGTTTTTCCGGTGCAGGCTGTTGTTCCTGTGCAATCGTTTTTTGCGACAGGAAAAGGACTGATAGTCCGCAAAAAGCCAGTGAATACTTCAATGATTTCATTCTATGTAATTATTTATTTCCAATCCTCAATATCTCAATCCCGACAGCATCTTTCCAATCCGTCAGGCATCTGTTAATCCCAAGTTATTTTGTCAGACCATTGATGTAAAAATACCTTGAAAAAATTCAAGGTATTTTTTTACTGTTTTTAGTTTCTTTCGTAAGCACAACAAGTATGAAGCTTTGCATAGTCTTCATCTGTCGCCTTTACTTTTTCAGTATCGTGCCCCACTTTGGCAATGGCTTTCTGCACTTCCTCTTGCGAAGTTTTTTCTTCATTCAGAATAAGGTGTAGTTGCTTATCTCCAATATCCCAGCTGGCCGATTTTACACCTGCAACTGAAAAAGCTGCTTTTTCGATTCGTTTTTTACACATTTCGCAGTTGCCTTTAACTTCAACGGTATGTTTTGCATTTTTATTCTTTTTCTCTTGTGCCTGTACTGCAAATCCTATTAGGGAAACAAAAAGCACTATCATTAATTTTTTCATATTTTCTGTTTTTAATTATTTATCCTTAGTTTATTTTATCTTAAATCGCAATCCTGCATAATACATCTGTCCAAAAATTGGCGCATAGATTATGGAACTATCAAAATTTGGTCCAAACGGATTATCACTTCCTAAAATGGCCTTATCCTGTTTATAATTCCCTATGTTTTCACCACCAACATACACTTCAAAGGTAGAAGAAAAAGTTCTTGTGATTTGGGCATTCATCAGAGAAAAAGATGGCGAATAGTCCGGAAGCCTGTCAGATACAGGATTTGATGCCGTATTTGGCAACTGTTGTTTCCCAAGCCAATTGTATGTAAAATCGAATTTCCATTGCTGCCCTTTATCCGTGATATGTGTCTCATACTCTAAGTTACCAAAGAAACGATGTTTCGCCTGTAACGGTCTTTGTGCGCTTCCGCTTAGGTAATCGGTTTCAATTTCATAAAACTTATAAGCCGTTCTTAAATTAAAATGTGTTGCCAGTTCATAATTAAAATCAAGCTGTAAACTGTTAGCAAATGATTTTCCGTCCAGGTTATAAAACAAAGCCTGCTGTGGACTGGCATACAAATCTACAACAGCCTGATTTTGGAAATCGGTTCTGTAAAAATCAAAAGTAACTTCTGCCGGCCTGTTGAAAAGCGTAAAACCCTGCATAAAGCTGACTCCGTAATTCCATGCAATTTCCGCATCCAATCCGTAGATTTTGCCTCCCGTATTCAGAATATCAAAAACCCTTGAACTGGCAAAAAGCTGTTGGTTCTCTGCAAAAATATTCGCAGAACGTTTTCCTCTTCCTGCAGAAGCCCTTACTACTGCCCTATCCCACGGATTGTATCTTGCATGGATTCTTGGCGTAATAAAAGTTCCTAATCGGTTGTGATTATCAACTCTGGCACCGGCAACCAAACTGAAGTTTGTGGTATTATCATAAGTATATTCAAAAAATGCACCAACAGAATTATCAATTCGGTTGAAGTCTCTTGCAATATTTGGTACGCCCACAAACTCATCGTATTTGTCATAGGTAAAATTCAACCCGGTTGCAAACTTATTCAGCGTATTGCTGATAATGGAATTAAAAATCAGATTGGAATAAAAACTTTTCTGATTAATATCATACCTGTTCAGACCAAAATACGATTCCTGGTCATGACCATTGAAAGAAGTCTGGAACCCGATACTTTGGTAAGGCATATCAGGAAAAACATAACCCAATTTTGCCGAAACATCATAACGCTGTGTTTTGATTTCAGAACCCCAGTAATTTGTTGTGAATTTATCGCGGTCTTTATCAAAATCAATTTCTCCGGTCTGCTTTGCATCATTCATGTACCTGAAATTCAAAAAGCTTACCCATCCTTTTTCCATGTCGGTATACTGCCATCTGTTCAATACGTTAATTTGTTTTGAAAGCGGATTATCCAAAAATCCGTCATCATTCATGTCGTTCTTACCCAATCTGGCATTACCATGAAGAAATAAACTTGTACTCCATTTATCAGATACCTTTTTGTTGAAGTGGGTATTTAGTTCAAAACGGCTGTCTGTAGAACCATAGGCATTCAGGAAAAAAGGAATATCGTTTACAGGTTTGATAAGTTCTGTATTGATCTGTCCTGAGATACTTTCAAAACCATTAACAACAGACCCCGCACCTTTTGTAATCTGTATGCTTTCCACCCAGGTTCCGGGCGTAAAAGAAAGGCCATAAGCCTGTGAAGCTCCTCTTACCGAAGGAAGATTTTCTTCCGTAATCATCAAATAAGGGCTTGTTAACCCTAACATCTTAATCTGCTTTGTTCCTGTCAAAGCATCAGAAAAGTTGACATCGATTGACGGATTCGTCTCAAAGCTTTCTGCCAGATTACAGCAAGCCGCTTTCAGCAATTCTTTGCTGGACATTGTAGTAACGTTGGCCGTTTTCATATACGATTTCTGAAGGCTTTTTCGCTCTTTGTTAATCGTAACTTCTTCCAGCTCGTTATTCTGAACAAGGGAATGGTGAATAAAATTTGGAGAATTTACAGTAATCGTGTCTGTTGAGAATCCCACATAACTAATCACCAATTTTGTAAATTCCGGCTTATAAGAAATTGAAAAGTCTCCATTTACATCAGTAGTTGTACCTATCTGGGTGTTGAGCCATTGTATACTGGCCCCAATGATTGGCTGTCCTGTAGCAGTTCCTTCTGTTATTTTCCCTTTCAACTCTTGCGAAAAAGAAGCGGCAGAAACGATAAGACATAACAGCAGTATGAATTGTTTTTGCATAAAAAAAGATTTAATAGTATAATTATAGTTAAGCCATCGAAGGCTTTACGGAATTATCTATCAAATCACGCGTAGAAAATATACTGGGAATATAGCTTGAATAAGGGCGGCGCATTGGCATCGCAATAGTATTCAATATTTTCCTGCTTTGGAGCCTGAAGTGGCTTTCCAAAAACTTCCGGTTTCCAATCCTGGAATATAACAGCAGGTCCTGAATGAAATGAAAAGGTTTTTACAACTACCTGTTCTGATTTTTTCTTAAGTTCAACTTTCTTATCAGAGCAGCATTTTTTTCCTTCTTCTGCTTTTTTGGCACAACACTTCTTTTCAGTAGTTTCCTTTTTAGGCAGGGCACATACTTCAGAAGTTTTATAAGCCGCTGAAATGGAAGAAACTTTTCCGCCACAGAAATGCACATTGAAAGCAAATCCCATATTGGAAACCAACAGGAAAAGTGCTAAAATCAAACTTGTGCTTTTTCTTAAATTCATTAACTTATAAATTGTCTGGTGCAAAACTATTAAAATTGCCAACACAAAACTATTTAAGAATTGTTATTTTTTTTCGAAATCTTATTCTGGTAAAAAAAGGCCGGAACAAATAACAACAAAAACAGCGGTTGGATTAAAAACCTTCGGACATAAAAAAGCAAAAGGTTGTTTTCCTGGTCGGAAAAATTGAGAATGGAAAAAAAGACCGCTATCAGCAGGATGAAAAAAACCAGATATAGCATACCTGCAAATTTTGACAACCCTAAATCTTTAAACAAAACCTGTATGATAGCAATTGAAATCAGACTATTTAATGCATATCTTAAAAAAAGGCTGAAAAACAACTTAAAGGAATCATACTGCGGAAAAGGCTTTTCCATATAATCACTTCTGAAATAAGCCAGAAACGGATCGTAAAAATATTCTTCAAACAGCCTGATTAAGGCCAGAAGAAAAACCAGTATTAGCGATAAAGCGATTTCTTTTTTATAATTAAGAAGCTTTTGCATGCAATGAAAATTTTTGAACCCACAATACCCAAAGACCAAATACTACTCCATAAATAAAGAGTGGAAAAACAACACCGTGCAAAATATGCTCATATTCCGGATAATGATACAACGCAATGGCAAGCAATGCAATTCTAAGAATATTTAATATGTGGATAACCAGAATACTTATCAGGACAAACACTATTGTTTGCTTCATTTTCCCTTTAAAAGCAACAACAAATGCCACGAAAAGAATCATAACACTCATGGCATTGCAGCCTTCCACTACTCTTGCTATAAATTTGCCGTTAAGAAAAAGTTTTACAGAGGGCTGGGAGTCATGTGGAGCAATTGAAGTATCCTGCCCGAAAAGATGGAGTACATCATTAGTCTGTGAAGCTACAAGTTCTGTAAAACTGTCCGTTTCAAATTTTTCAGCATCAAAACTATTGAGATACAACTGATATGCAAACATCAGCACTCCATAAGTCAGAAAAAACTTTAGGAGAAATATAAAAAACGGCCGGTATTGGACGAAGTAACTTTTCAAAAAAATATTTTTAACAAAACTATACAATTTTAGCTTTCCGTAATTAAATACTTTTGTATAGTAAAAACCATCATTATGACTTTTGAAGAATTAAAACCTAAGGTTGAGGACATCCTCCACCACAAAGACATTTTAAGAGAAGACAAATTAATGCAGATTTGCCATCTCTTAAGAGACAACATTGACTATTATGACTGGGTTGGATTCTATTTCAGGAATGGTGATAAAGAAGAATTGATTTTGGGCCCTTATGCCGGCGAACCAACAGACCACACGGTTATTCCTTTCGGAAAAGGAATTTGCGGACAGGTGGCTGTTTCCAACCAAAACTTTGTAGTGCCTGATGTAAAAGCACAGGACAATTACATTGCCTGCAGCTTTACGGTAAAATCTGAAATCGTAATTCCGCTTTTTGTTGAAGGAAAAAACATAGGCCAGATTGATATCGATTCCAACGTATTGGATCCTTTTACTGAAATGGACGAACGCTTCCTTGAATTTGTAAATGCTGAAGTAGCCAAATTATTTTAGGAACTCCAATCCCTAAGCAGATTCAAAAACAAGCTAACTGTCAGCCGTTTAAACAAAACAAACTCTACAAACCGTATTTTTTAAAATCTTTTTTCTGAAAATTATTTTTTCTGAAAATAAATATTACCTTTGCACTCGAATAAGAAAAACTTATTCATTACATAATAATCATTTAAACAAATATTGGCATGTACTTAACTAAAGAAGTTAAAGAGCAAATCTTCGCTAAACACGGAGGATCAGCTAAAAACACAGGTTCAGCTGAAGGACAAATCGCGTTATTCACGCACAGAATTGGTCACTTGACTGAACACTTGAAGAAAAATCGTCACGATTACAACACGGAGCGTTCGCTTGTCCTACTAGTAGGTAAAAGAAGAAGCTTGCTTGATTATCTTAAGAAAAAAGATATCAACAGATATCGTGAGATTATCAAAGAATTGAATATTAGAAAATAATTCAATAGAAAAGAGGTGCTCACGCGCCTCTTTTTGTTTTTACATATTGCCGAAAAAAAGTTTGGTTTTTCATTGGGTTTTAGATAACTACACACAACAACAACTACAACACAACTAAAACCCATTGTTTAATCAAAAGAGGAAAAATTTTATGATTCCAAAAGTTTCAAAAGAAATTATCGATTTAGGAGATGGAAGAAGCATCTCGATCGAAACAGGAAAACTGGCAAAGCAAGCCGACGGATCTGTAGTAGTAAGAATGGGAGATTCAATGTTGCTTGCTACCGTAGTATCTGCAAAAAAAGCAACTCCCGGAGTTGACTTTTTGCCTTTAACAGTTGACTATCGCGAAAAGTTTGCAGCTGCAGGTCGTTTCCCTGGCGGGTTTTTCAAACGTGAGGCACGTCCAAGCGACAGCGAAATCCTTACCATGAGATTAGTTGACCGCGTTTTGCGTCCGCTTTTCCCGGATGATTACCATGCAGAAACACAGGTAATGATCCAGTTGATGTCTCATGACGAAACCGTAATGCCTGATGCTTTGGCAGGTTTGGCTGCATCTGCAGCACTAGCAGTTTCAGACGTACCTTTCTCAACCCTGATTTCAGAAGTACGCGTGGCCCGAATCGACGGTAAACTCGTAATCAACCCAAGCCGTGCTCAATTGGAATTATCTGACATCGACATGATGATTGGAGCTTCAAAAGATTCTATCGCAATGGTAGAAGGTGAAATGAAGGAGATTTCAGAAAAAGAAATGGTTGAGGCTATCAAATTTGCACACGAAGCTATCAAAATCCAGATTGAAGCGCAGGAAAGACTGCAAAATCTTGTTGGCAAAAAAGAGGTCCGTACTTATGAAGAAGAGCGCAATGATGAAGCTATCTACGAAAAAGTAAGAGAATTGGCTTACGACAGATGTTTTGCTATTGCTCAGGAAGGAACAGCCAAGCACGAGCGTTCTGAAAAATTTGCCGAAGTAAAAGAAGATGTAAAAGCTGCTTTTACTGAAGAAGAATTATTAGAAAATGGAGACCTGATCTCTAAATACTATTCAAAAGTTAATAAAGAAGCCGTTAGAGAAGTTATTCTTCAATTAGGATTGCGTCTTGACGGAAGAAAAACCACCGAAATCAGACCAATCTGGTGTGAAATCGACTATCTTCCATCTGTTCACGGATCTTCTTTGTTTACAAGAGGAGAAACTCAGGCGTTGGCCACTGTAACTTTGGGAACTTCAAGAGAATCCAACCAAATTGACACTCCATCAGAACAAGGTGAAGAGAAATTCTACCTGCACTATAACTTCCCTCCTTTCTCAACAGGTGAAGCAAAACCGCTAAGAGGAACTTCAAGAAGAGAGGTTGGACACGGAAACCTGGCGCAACGTGCCTTGAAAAATATGATTCCTGCAGACTGCCCATACACTGTAAGAGTAGTTTCAGAAGTTTTGGAATCTAACGGTTCTTCATCTATGGCTACCGTATGTGCCGGAACTCTGGCTTTAATGGATGCCGGTATCCAAATGACAAAACCTGTTTCAGGTATTGCAATGGGATTGATTTCTGATGATAAAACCGGAAGATGGGCTGTATTGTCTGACATCTTAGGTGATGAAGACCACCTTGGTGATATGGACTTTAAAGTTACCGGAACTGCTGATGGAATCACGGCTTGCCAAATGGACATCAAAATTGAAGGTCTTGCCTATGACATCATGGAAAAAGCCCTTGAACAGGCTCGTGACGGACGTTTGCATATTCTGGGAAAACTGACTGAAGTTATCGCTACCCCAAAAGCAGAAGTGAAGAAACATGCACCAAAAATCGTTACCAGAATCATTCCTGGTAACTTCATTGGAGCTTTGATCGGACCTGGTGGAAAAGTAATTCAGGAACTACAAAAAGCTACCGGCACAACTATCGTTATCAACGAGGTTGACGAGCAAGGCGTTGTAGAAATTCTTGGTACTGATCCGGACGGAATGGCAGCAGTATTGGCAAAAATCGATTCTATCGTTTTCAAACCTGAAGTAGGCGAAACATACGAAGTGAAAGTAATCAAGATGCTTGATTTTGGTGCGGTAGTAGAATATACTGCAGCTCCGGGTAATGAGGTATTGCTTCACGTATCCGAACTGGCATGGGAAAGAACTGAAAATGTTGCTGATGTGGTAAAAATGGGTGATGTATTCCAGGTAAAATACCTTGGGGTTGATCCTAAAACCAGAAAAGAAAAAGTTTCGAAAAAAGCTTTACTGCCAAGACCTCCTAGAGACGAAACAAAAAGACCTCCAAGAGAAGAGGATAAAAAATAATTAATTCTTATATAAGGTTAATTCAACTGAAGCCCCGTTTCATTTATTTGAAATGGGGCTTTTAAATTGTATACATTTCATTTTAAAAACGATTTCCTTATTCACGGTTTATCCCTGCGTAGTTTTATTTCTTCTTCTGCACATTTTTTTTCTTAAGAAAAGGCATTAAGAAATTCATTTTATTAAATGACAATCAATAAGTTACACCTATAAACATAACATTCAAAATAAAATAAAAATATTTTGTTTACCTTTTTGTAACTTTTTTGCAACTCGTTACGTATAACAACCTGAATACATAAATTAAGGAAAAACCAGAATGAGACAGCTCAAAATTACCAAGCAGGTAACTAACCGTGAAACTGCTTCCTTAGACAAATACCTACAAGAAATTGGAAAAGTTGACCTTATTACCGCTGATGAAGAGGTAGAATTGGCTCAGAAAATAAAAGCCGGAGACCAGAGAGCATTAGAAAAATTGACAAAAGCCAATTTGCGTTTCGTGGTTTCTGTAGCAAAACAATATCAAAACCAAGGACTTACACTTCCTGACTTAATTAACGAAGGAAATCTGGGTCTTATTAAAGCAGCACAACGTTTCGATGAAACACGTGGTTTTAAATTTATCTCTTATGCAGTTTGGTGGATTCGCCAATCTATCTTGCAGGCTTTGGCAGAACAGTCACGTATTGTTCGTCTGCCATTAAACAAAATCGGTTCTATCAATAAAATCAATAAGATGTATGCGTTATTGGAGCAATCTAATGAGCGCCCGCCATCTGCTGAAGAAATTGCAAAAGAACTTGACATGACAGTAAACGACGTAAAGGAATCTATGAAAAATTCCGGACGTCACCTTTCAATGGATGCTCCTCTTGTTGAAGGAGAAGATTCTAACCTTTATGACGTTTTGCGTTCTGGTGAATCTCCAAATCCGGACAGAGAGCTAATCCACGAATCTTTGCGTACGGAAATCGAACGTTCATTAGAAACATTGACTCCAAGAGAAGCAGATGTGGTCCGTTTGTACTTCGGTCTGGGCGACCAGCATCCTATGACTTTGGAAGAAATAGGCGAAACTTTTGACCTGACACGTGAGCGTGTTCGTCAAATTAAGGAAAAAGCAATCCGCAGGTTGAAACACACTTCGAGAAGCAAAATCCTGAAAACCTATTTAGGATAACAAATTGCAAAGTTTTCTAAAATCATTTTGATTCTTAGATTTTATTTGTATCTTGTTTTCCCAAAAAATTGACACCCTTATATTATAATATTTAACGTAACAACAGTTCAAAACTGTTCGTTTTTTGATTGATGATTGAAACTCCGGCTGATTACCGGAGTTTTGTTTTTTTATCAAACAAAACTGCCGGTCTGTTCGCTCCGCTCGGGTTTCCGGGGTTTTGTTTTTATCTAAAGAAAGAACACAAAAAAACTATTTTTAATAGCTCTTTCACACAAAGCGCGCAACCTTAACTACTCAGAACCTTAGAACCTTTTACACAGCCTTTGTTATGATTCTCATTTTAGCCACAGATTGGAATGATTACACAGATTTAAAAAATCAATACTAACCCAACAACATTCTCCCTTTTACAAAGAACACAACCTTAGCCACTCAGAACCTTAATTCCTTAGCACCTTTAAAAAAATCTTGTATGCTTAGCTGTTTAACTGTACTTTTGCACAAAACAACACAACAACATGAAAAATACCCTCATTGCACCTTCTGTGCTGGCTGCCGACTTTGGAAACCTGCAGCGTGACCTTGAAATGATTAACAACAGTGATGCCGATTGGTTCCATGTAGATATTATGGACGGTGTTTTTGTACCTAATATTTCTTTTGGGATGCCAGTATTGGAAACCATCCAGAAACACGCCAAGAAAACAATTGATGTGCATTTGATGATAGCTGACCCTGACCGCTATATCAAGACTTTTGCTTCACTTGGCGCTAACGTATTGAGCGTTCATTATGAAGCCTGCACGCACCTTCACAGAACATTACAGGCTATCAAAGCTGAAGGAATGAAAACCGGAGTTGCTTTGAATCCCCATACCAGTGTTACCGTATTGGAAGATATTATTAATGATATTGATGTGGTTTGCATCATGAGCGTGAATCCAGGTTTTGGAGGACAGTCATTTATTGAATCGACCTATAAAAAAGTAAGACAATTGAAAGAAATTATTTCCCGCAATAAAGCAGAAACCCTGATTGAGGTAGACGGCGGTGTAACAGACAAGAATGCCAAACAACTGGCTGAAGCCGGTGCTGATGTTTTAGTAGCCGGAAACTATGTTTTCAAGTCCGCCAATCCAACCGAAACCATTTCCCATTTAAAGAAGACTGCCTCACTTTAAAAGCATTTCTATAAAATAAAAAACCTGTTCTACGAACAGGTTTTTTTTATGCAATTAATTCAGATATTCCTCTTTAAAATTAATCATCTTTTTTACCCTTTCATATAATTCAGGGTGTTCTTTCCTGAAAACCTGTGGAGACTCAAAAAAGTGTTCCAGCAATACGGCCAGGAACTCAAATTTATTTTCATACGCATATTCGCGAAAATAGCCTCTCTGAACCAATTCTAACGATAATGCTGCATCATCATAGTATTTTACGATTTCGTTGAACTCATCGTAAAATATGGACGCATTTGGGTCACCATTTGTCTTTTTAGAATGAAAATGGAGTACATGTGCAAATTCGTGCAATCCTAAATTTACATTATCGTTTGTTGTATTGTGTCCTGAAAGAAAATCTTCCCAAGAAAAAACTACTGCTTTCAGCCGCAGGTTAAATTCTCCTTTATGATTTTGCTGTGTTATGACGGACGTATATTGGCCTGGATAAATAATGATTTTTCTAAACAGCGGTGTAAGATAAAACCGCATTCCGAACGTCAGCATAACATAGGTTCCGGCAATCATAACTTTCATTTCTTCTGTAACGGAAATGTCTTTGCCATGAAATTGGTAATTCATCAGGAATGACTTGACACGGTGCTCAAAATAGACTTTTCTCTTATCGGAAAGCTTTCTGTAAAAAGAAAATTCTCTTTCCAGAATCTGTCTTTGAAATGGTATTATTTTTTTAGGAACGGGATACCAATGAATATATAAAGGCTTATTAAAAATCAACACGTAAGCCGGCTCAACAAATAGCCTTATAAAGCCTGCAACTACTAAAAGGACTACGATTGCCGCAAGCAAAAAAGTTAAAACAGTAAAAATGGCTTCACTCATGTCCTGAATTTATTTTTTGGAAATAAAAAAGGGACTAAATCAGTCCCTTTAAAAAATCTGTGACCCTGGAGGGGTTCGAACCCCCAACCCTCAGAGCCGAAATCTGATATTCTATCCAGTTGAACTACAGGGTCAGTTTAGATTTTAAGTTTTATGACAATAATTTCTTTACGATAGTTGAGATGGTCTTTCCGTCAGCCTTTCCTGCCAATTCAGCAGAAGCCTGCCCCATAACCTTACCCATTGAAGCCATTCCTGAAGCACCTGTTTCAGCAATAATTTTAGCTACAACAGCCTCTACTTCTTCTTCGCTTAATTGGGCCGGAAGAAATTTTTCAATTACAGCAGCCTGCTGCAATTCCGGTTCTGCCAAATCAGGTCTGCCTTGCTCAGTAAAGATATTGGCACTGTCTTTTCTCTGTTTTACCAAACGTTGCAAAAGCTTGATTTCATCGTCCTGAGTAATTTCTTTTGCCCCCGAGTCTGTTTGCAGAAGCAACAATGCAGACTTTACAGCTCTTAACGATTCAAGGCTTACTGTATCTTTGGCTCTCATCGCCGTTTTGATTTCTTCGTTGATTTTATCTTGTAAGCTCATTAGTATGATTCTTTTCTATTTACAAATTATCTAAAAATCAGGCAGATAAACTTTTCAGATTACAAAACATTATTATTTCACGCTCTAAATGCCTAAATGCTTCTTTTAAACTTGTTGCGAAGATAAAAAAAATAACCCGAAAATCAATTGAATTTTCGGGTTATCGGGTTTTGGTTTGAGTTAGTTAATCTACGTTGTCGTGAAGAAAGGAGTTATTTGAACGCAATTGTAAATCGTCGTTACTGTCCGTTCCTAGTGACATCCTAGATTTGCTATTATCAGCCTGGGTATGATTCAAATCAATTCCCATTCTTTTGTAAGCTGGTTCTTTTTCGAACTCATCAACTCTTGATGGATTGTTATGGAATTTATAGTTAAATTCTTTCATCTTCAATCTTCTTTCATCAGCTCTCTTTTTCAAAGTCTGCTCGATAGTCATTTCAAGAGGCGATATTTCTTCAAAGGCAGTATTGTTGAATTTAGGTTCTTCTACCTTCATTTTCAAATCCAATTCTTTATCTACCGGCTCTTCAACTTTAGCTACCGGTTTTGACTGGATCAGTTCGTTTTCAACTTCCATATATTCTTCCAAAGAATATTTCACAATACCTTTTTCGTTCAATTCTGTTACAGGAACCACCTGAACCGGCTGGTTTACCTTAATATCCTTAGTCTCGTTTGACAATTCGAAAAGAATTCTGTCTTCTTTTGGCTCTTCTGCTTTTTTAATTGGCAGGTCAAAAGAGAAAGTAATCTGCTCTTCTTCTTTGTAGGCCACAAATTCCGGCTCACGAACTTCCATTTCTCTCACTTCCGGAGTCGTAATATAAAATTCATGCTCGCTGATAGGTGATACTATTTGAAATTCAACATCGATATTTTTGATGAATTCGGTCGTTTTTATCAAATCAGAAACGATTTCCGGCTCTTCAACTTTCGCATCTGCTACTTCAAAATCTTCCAATGCAAAAACAATCTTTTCTTCAGTCTCTTTTTTTTCTTCTACTGGAGCCGGCGAAAAATTGAATGATGGCACTACTTGTTTTTGTGACAGGTCTCGCCCCATTTTTTGCTCATCCTCTAAAGCGTGGATAATTTTTTTTGGTTCCGTATTAACGATTTCGTTTTGCTGCTCTACATTAAATCCCGTAGCGATAATCGTTACAGCAATAGAATCTCCAAGCGCTTCATCTTCACCAACCCCCATAATGATGTTAGCATTAAAGCCTGCTTCCGTCTGGATATGGTCGTTGATTTCTCCGATTTCGTCAATAGTAATTTCATTGGTTCCAGAAACGATAAGCAACAATACGTTTTTGGCTCCGGTGATTTTATTATCATTCAACAATGGAGAATCTAAAGCCGCAATAATCGCTTCTTTGGCACGATTTTCACCAATTGCTGTAGCAGACCCCATAATTGCAGTACCGCTATTTGACAATACTGTTTTGGCGTCTTTTAAGTCAATGTTTTGAGTATAGTGGTGCGTAATTACTTCGGCAATACCTCTTGAGGCTGTTGCCAAAACTTCATCCGCTTTAGAGAAACCCGCTTTAAAGCCCAGGTTTCCGTATACTTCTCTTAATTTATTATTGTTGATTACGATAAGCGAATCTACCTGTTTTCTCAATCGTTCAACACCAACCAAAGCTTGTTCAGAACGGACTTTTCCTTCAAACTGGAACGGAATGGTAACGATTCCAACTGTAAGAATGTCTCTCTCTTTAGCCAACTGAGCAATTACCGGTGCGGCTCCTGTTCCGGTTCCGCCTCCCATACCAGCCGTGATGAAAACCATCTTGGTATTGCTGTCCAACATTTTTTCAATATCGGCAATACTTTCTATAGCTGACTGCTGCCCAACTTCAGGATTTGCCCCTGCTCCAAGACCTTCTGTAAGGTTCACACCTAACTGAATCTTGTTTGGAACGGCGCTATTTTGCAATGCTTGAGAATCTGTATTGCAAACGATAAAATCCACTCCTTTAATCCCTTGCTGAAACATGTGGTTGATCGCGTTGCTTCCGCCTCCTCCAACACCAATTACCTTAATTACATTTGATTGATTTTTAGGTAAATCAAATGAAATGCTTCCAAAATCTGAGTTGCTCATCATAATATTTGGTTTTAATTTCTTTTCCTTTTCTTTTTAATTTCTGTCTGGCAATTATGCCCTATTCTGCATTGTCTAAAAACTCTTTTATCTTGTCGATGTATTTGTCAAAGAATGACTTTTTCATCCTGCCTTCTGTAGAAACAGATTTGGCCTGTTCTACTTTTTTAGGCTGCTCTTCGATTACTTCTTCTTCATAATGGTTAGAAGTTTCTACAACCACTTCTTTATGAACCTGAACCGGAGGCGCTTTTTCAACTTCTACCTGATTCAACGGAACCGCGCTTCTGGTATTGTTTCTGATACTGTTCATCACCAATCCAACAGCAGTAGCATACAACGGACTTGAAATTTCCTCATCTGAATTTCCTGCCAGATGTTCATTTGGATAACCGATTCTTGTATCCATTCCGGTAATATATTCTACCAATTGCTTGATATGCTTTAATTGGGCTCCTCCACCTGTCAGAACGATTCCTGCTATTAGTTTCTTACGAGGGTCTTCGTGTCCGTAGGATTTGATTTCTGTAAAAACCTGGTCAATAATCTCAACTACACGGGCATGGATAATCTTTGATAAATTCTTCAAAGAGATTTCTTTCGGTTCTCTTCCTCTCAAGCCCGGAATCGAGACAATTTCATTGTCTTTATTTTCGCCCGGCCATGCTGAACCAAACTTCACTTTTAAAAGCTCTGCCTGTTTTTCTATAATGGAACATCCTTCTTTGATATCATCGGTAATTACATTTCCGCCAAAAGGAATTACTGCCGTGTGGCGAATAATTCCGTCTTTGAAAATAGCAAGGTCTGTAGTTCCACCTCCAATATCAATCAGGGCAACGCCCGCTTCTTTTTCTTCCTGGCTCAATACCGCATCTGCAGAAGCCAATGGTTCTAATGTCAAACCTGACAAATCAAGACCTGAACTCTTAATGCAGCGCCCAACGTTTCTGATAGAAGAAGCCTGTCCAACCACAACATGGAAGCTCGATTCAAGTCTTCCTCCATACATTCCGATTGGTTCTTTGATTTCCGCCTGTCCGTCAATTTTAAATTCCTGCGGCAGGACATGGATGATTTCTTCACCCGGAAGCATAGCCAGCTTGTGAACCTGATTGATTAACAAATCAATATCATTTTCACTGATTACTTCTTCAGGATTGCTTCTGCTGATGTAGTCACTGTGCTGAATACTTCTGATGTGCTGGCCGGCTATACCCACCACCACATCTTTTATTTTATAACCCGAATCCACTTCAGCTTCATGCACAGCCTGTTGGATGGATTGAATTGTCTGTGTAATATTGTTAACAACACCTCTTGCAACACCCAGGCTCTTGGATTTTCCAACACCCAAAATTTCAAGTTTTCCGTATTCATTTTTCTTGCCAATCATAGCGACAATCTTGGTTGTCCCAATGTCTAAACCTACTGCAATGCTCTCTTTTTCCATATCCTAATTTTTGGTGCACACTACCTGTTGCGTAAACTTCAGATTTACTGTCTTGTATTTATTTATCAAACTGTCCTGAATTGCCTTTTGAAAAAAGGCTTTATAATTCTTGAACTTCCTGTCTACATTGATGGTTCTTCCGAAATCGATAACATAATCAAAATTTCTGTTCATCATTTTCAGGCTTCCATTCGGCAAAACCTGTATGGCAATGATATTTTTATGCAAAAACTCATCGTCATAGATGTAACGAAAAACTTTGTTCAGTTCTTCTTTATTTTTACTGCTAATCCCCCCCGTAACCATTGGAACTCTGGCAGTGAAATTATCAGATAACGGCATCTCATGTCCTTCATAATCAATATAAAAAGAACCGTTATCATCAAACACCCGGGCTACCGGCGTCTTTTGTTTCACCACTGCTTTTAGGACACCATCAACACTCACAAATACGTCACACTTTTCGATCATATTGTGATTATTGAGGTTTTTCTCCAACTTATTCAAATCTAACTCATCTTTTTGAATGCTCGTAGGGGCTGCATTATTTTCTATTAACAATTTATTAACCGCTTCTTGTGTAATAAATGGGCTGTTTTCATTGACAAATTCCACTACAGATTTTTTCAATTTTCGCTGTTCATTTCTCTTCGAAGTAAATGAATACAGAAAAATTACCAATGCGAACATCAGCACCAATTTAATGTTTGTCCAGTTAAACTTTTTCATGCAAAGCCTGCTTAATTGGTTTCACTAATTCTCCTATATCACCTGCTCCTATTGTAACAACAACACGGGCATCACTTTTCAAAATTTCCGAAATCAGGCTGTCTTTTGACACCAGTTTTTTATTCGGATTATCAATCTTCCCCAGCAACCATGCTGAATTTACTCCTTCTACCGGAAGTTCTCTTGCAGGATAAATATCCAACAGGATTACTTCGTCAAAAGCCGAAAGGCTTGAGGCAAAACCATCGATAAAATCCTTGGTTCTGCTAAACAGATGCGGCTGAAAAACAGCCAGAACCTTGTCTTGCGGATAGAGTTCAGAAACCGCCTGATGTACTGCGTTTATTTCCGTCGGATGATGGGCATAATCATCAATATAAACCCTGTTTTTTTCTTTAATCTGATAGGAAAACCTACGTTTTACACCCTGAAATGAAAATAATGCTTTGGCAATGGCTTCGGTCGGGGTGCCGAAAGTATATGCCATTGCCAAAGCGATAAGGGCGTTCGTTAAATTGTGTTTTCCCGGCAAATTAAACCGTATGTCTTTTATAACTTCTGACGGCGTCTGTACGTCAAAAACATAAGTGCTGTTTTCAATTCGTATATTGAAAGCTTTATAGTCTGCTTCATCATTAACTGCAACGGTGATTCCTTCAAGCGGAAGTCCTTTTGCGACAAATAGTTTTTTCTTGTCTTTTACCTTATCGGCAAATTCTACAAACGATGCTTCAATAGAAGCAGTATCGCCATAAATATCCAAATGGTCCGCATCCATAGATGTCACGCAGGCGATGTCCGGATATAGGTGCAGGAAGGAACGGTCGAATTCATCTGCTTCAACAACCGTTACGGTTTTTCCGCTGCCAATCAGGTTGGAATTATAGTTTTCTACGATTCCTCCCAAAAATGCCGTTACATCTGCTCCACTTTCATATAGGATGTGCCCTAAAATACTTGATGTAGTGGTTTTCCCATGTGTTCCCGCAACTGCAAAACAAAAGGTGTCTTTTGTAATTATTCCCAGTACTTCAGCTCTTTTTTTGACCTGATATTCTCTTTCCAGAAAATAGTTCCATTCTGAATGCGTTTTTGGAACTGCCGGGGTTATTATAACCAGCGTGTTTTCTGCATAATAGTCTTTGGGAATCAAAGAAATGCTGTCTTCAAAATGAATTTCGATTCCAAGAGCTTCCAATTCTTTTGTCAGCTCAGTTTCCGTCTTGTCATATCCAGATACGCTTTTACCGATAGCCTTGAAATAGCGCGCCAAAGCGCTCATTCCGATGCCTCCGATTCCGATAAAATAAACGTTATGTATCTGATTCAAATTCATTTTTTTTTATTTTTTAGCCTAATGTTACAAAGTCTTAAAGTTTTAAAGTCTAAAGATTTTTGCCTTTATGACTTTTGTCTTAACAACTTTTGACTTTATTACTTTTGACTTTATTACTTTTGACTTTCAATTAATTTTATTATTTCATCAACAATGTCTTTTGTTGCATTTGGCATTGCCATTTTTTTTATGTTCTCCCCCAGGCTTTCCTGTAAGGCTTTGTCTTCCAAAAGCTTGTTAAAAGTTGAAGTGAATTGGGTATCCAATTCGTTTTCCTTCATCATCAGCGCTCCTTTTTTATCAACAATAGCTTTTGCATTTTTTGTCTGATGGTCTTCAGCCACATTAGGCGATGGAATAAAAATTACCGGCTTCCCTACCAAACACAACTCGGAAACAGACGATGCTCCTGCTCTGGATAGTATCACATCGGCGGCTGCATATGCCAAATCCATCCTGTCAATAAATGCCTTTACCTGTACGTTTTCTTTTTCATCGAAGTGTTTGTATTCTTCAATATAGAATTTTCCGCATTGCCAGATTACCTGTACATCCTGTGATATAAAATTCACCAATTCTTTTGCAATTAGCTGGTTGATTCTTCTGGAGCCTAAACTGCCACCCAAAACCAGCAACACTTTTTTATCCGGGTCCAGTTTAAAATAGTCCCTGCTTTCTTTTTTCTTTCCTTTTATGTCTATCAAATCCTGACGGACCGGATTTCCTGTGAAAACTATTTTGTCTTTTGGAAAAAACCGTTCCAGATTTTCATAAGCCACGCATATTTTGCTGGCGTTGCCGCTCAGCCACTTGTTTGTAATTCCCGGATAGGAATTCTGTTCCTGTATTACAGTCGGGATTCCTGCCGATCCTGCTGCCTTTAACAATGGCCCGCTGGCAAATCCTCCTGTTCCGATGGCTACATTTGGCTTAAATTGCTTTATAATTTTTCTTGATTTAAGCAAGCTATCCATAAGCTTAAAAGGGAACATCATGTTGTCAAGCGTCAGCCTTCTTTGTATTCCTGCAATCCACAATCCTTTGATAGGATAACCGGCCTTCGGAACTTTTTGCATTTCCATTTTGTCTTTTGCTCCTACGAATAGGATTTCACAATCCGGAAAACGGCTTTTTAATTCATTAGCAATGGCAATTGCCGGATAAATATGCCCGCCAGTTCCGCCTCCGCTTAATATGAATTTTAATTTCTGCATTTTTTATTTTCTTTTGTACAGATTACTCTGCCCTCTTAAATCTTTTTTTTTGCCACTGATTACTCAGATTACACAGATTCTCTTCAAACTGCTATCATAAATCTTAAATCAACAATCTCAAATCCCAATTTCTTTTTTTGCCACTGATTACTCAGATTACACTGATTCACTTTTCAAACTGCATCTTAAATCTAAAATCTGCAACCTTAAATCTCGAATCACTTCCCCATCACCGCTTTCATCGGGTTGTCGCTTACATCTTCAATTGCATATTGTGGCTCTTTATTTTCAACAGCCGTATCTTCATCCGGATTGTTTTCACCATTCATTTCCCTTTCAATCAATCTTTGAAGCGCTTCTTCTCTTTGCGCCCTTTCAAGATTTTCCTGAGCAATTTCCTCATCTTTCTTGGTTACGCTTAATATAATTCCTAATGAAACACAGGTCATCCAGATTGAACTTCCTCCGCTACTTATGAGCGGCAAAGTTTGTCCTGTTACCGGTAATAATTCAACAGCAACTGCCATGTTTATGAGTGCCTGGAATACAATCGGGAAACCTAATCCTACAACCAGCAATTTTCCAAACAGCGTATTAGCTTTATGCGAAGCTATCAGGAACCGGATAAACAGCATAATGTATAAGAACATTACGGTGAGTGCACCAAGCAATCCGTTTTCTTCCACAATAATCGCATAGATAAAATCTGAAGATGATTGTGGAAGAAAATTTTTCTGTATGCTTTTTCCCGGACCTACGCCATAAATCCCACCTGTGGCTATTGCAATTTTTGCTTTTTCAATCTGGTAGTTATCTTCATCCGGCTTGTCGCTTGTAAAATTTTCAATACGGCTAACCCAGGTATCTACACGGTTTGGAAAGGCATCCGGAAATGCTTTTGCCATGAGGATAAAAAAGGTAAGACCAACAATACCGGCTCCAATAACAAGCCCCAGATATTTCAAAGGATATTTACCTACGAAAACCAGCATAACCACCATCGAAAATATCAATGCGGCTGTAGAAAAGTTAGCAGGTAAAATCAGCATAATGATTGCAAAAACAGGAAGCCATAACTCGATTACGGATTTTTTAAACGTATCTTCTACTTCACGTTTTTTAGCCAGGTATCTTGCCACATAAATCATCAGCACCATAGAGGCCAATGTTGATGTCTGGAAGCTGATACCCACAAACGGAATCTGAATCCAGCGGCTTGCGTTTGCGCCGCCTATCGTTTTCCCTTGCAAGAGTGTATACAGCAACAGCAATCCTACGATTGGCAAAGCAATCATAGAGATAGCTTTGAAATAATGGTACGGAATTTTGTGTACCATATAGACTATCAGAAATCCGATTCCAACGTGTGCAAAATGCTTTATCAAAAAACTCATAGTGTTTCCTGACCCGTTTGCACTGTATGCCAAATTACTACTCGCGCTGTAAACAGGCATAAACGAAATCAAAGCCAACAGGGCGATGAATGCCCAAATGACCTTGTCTCCTTTAAGATTGTTTATAAACTCTTTCATAATTCCCTTTCTTTATTTTCTTTTATCTAAAAACAGTTAATCGTTACAGATTTTGGACTGCCTGCTTGAACTGCCTTCCTCTGTCTTCATAATTTTCAAACAGGTCAAAGCTGGCACAAGCCGGAGACAGCAATACCGTATCCCCTTTTTCTGCCATTCTTTGTGCATATTTTACAGCATCTTTCATGTTTTGGGCTTCAATCAACTCATCAACAACATCACCAAAAGCATCAATAATTTTTTTGTTGTCAATACCCAGACAAATAATTGCCTTTACTTTTTCACGCACCAAAGGCATCAATTCCGAATAGTCATTGCCTTTGTCAACACCACCTACAATCCATACTGTTGGGGTGTTCATACTATCCAAAGCATAAAATGCAGCATTTACATTCGTCGCTTTTGAATCGTTCACATATTGCACGTTTTGAATTTTAAGCACTTTTTCCAAACGATGCTCTACACCCTGAAAATCAGAAAGGCTTTCACGGATTGTGGATTTTCTGATTCGCAATAATTGCGCAACCGTAGCGGCTGCCATTGCATTTTTCACATTGTGTTTTCCTTCTAAGGCTAGTTTGTCTTGTGGCATAACAAATTCTTCGTTATTGATGTTTATATTGATTGTATCTTCTTTTGCAAAGGCTCCGTTTTCTATTGTTTTTGTCATTGAAAAAGGCAGCAGTTGCGCTTTTGTTTTATTCATTTTAAGCCAATTATGGATGGCTTCGTCATCAGCATCATAAATCAGGTAATCTTCTTCTGTCTGGTTTTCCGTTATCCTGAATTTTGCGGCGATGTATTTTCCGTAATCGTAATCGTACCGGTCTAAATGGTCAGGGCTGATATTGGTGATTATGGCAATATGTGGCTTATAATCTATAATTCCGTCGAGCTGAAAGCTGCTTAATTCAAGAACGTATATGTCATGTTTTCCTTCTGCTACCTGCCAGGCGAAACTTTTGCCTACATTTCCTGCCAATCCTACATTGAGTCCTCCCTGTTTCAGCAAATGATAGGTCAGCATGGTGGTAGTAGTCTTTCCGTTGCTTCCCGTAATGCCAACCGTTATCGCTTTTGTGTACTGGGCTGCAAATTCAATTTCAGAAATGACCGGTATGCCTCTCTCCACAAGTTTTCTCACTATTGGAGACTTTTCAGGAATTCCGGGGCTTTTCATCACCACATCTGCATTCAGAATCAAATCTTCCGTATGCTTTTCTTCTTCCCATTTTATGCCATGAAGACCAAGAACTTCTTTGTAATTGTTTTTTATTTTCCCAAAATCCGACACAAAAACGTCGTATTCTTTTTTCTTACCGAGAATTGCCGTGCCGACACCGCTTTCTCCACCTCCTAAAATGACCAGTCGTTTTTCCATTTACCTTAATTTTAGGGTTACGATTGACAGAATTGCCAATAAGATTCCCACGATCCAGAAGCGGGTTACAATCTTACTTTCGTGGTAACCCTTCTTCTGGTAATGGTGATGCAATGGCGACATCAAAAATATTCTCCGGCCTTCGCCGAAACGTTTCTTTGTATATTTAAAATAAGACACCTGTAATACGACGGAGAGATTTTCTGCGAGGAAAATACCACACAATACCGGAATCATTAATTCTTTTCTGACTGCAATAGCTAAAACAGCGATAATTCCACCTATGGTTAAACTTCCTGTATCACCCATAAATACGGTTGCCGGATAGGTATTGTACCAGAGAAATCCGACGAGTGCTCCGACAAAGGAGGCGATATAGACCGTCATTTCGCCCGAATTCGGGATATACATTATGTTCAGGTAATTCGAGAAAATAATGTTACCGGATACAAAAGTGAAAATTCCGAGTGCAATGACCGAAATGGCCGATGTTCCTGCAGCGAGACCGTCAATCCCGTCTGTAAGGTTGGCTCCGTTTGATACGGCAGTGATGATAAAAATCACAACCGGAATAAAAATCAGCCAGGCATAATCTTTATAATTATCTCCTGCCCATGAAAGCAGTTCTGCATAATCAAATTCGTTGTCCTTGAAAAACGGAATTGTTGTAGCGGTAGATTTTTCTTCCAACGGAACAGCCGAAACGGTTGTCTGATTTGTAGCAAAAATATTAGTGTTGCCTGTATCCGTTCTTACCGTAACACTTGGATGGAAATACAAAACTGTTCCTACAATCAATCCCAAACCAACTTGTCCGATAACTTTAAATCTTCCTTTAAGCCCCTCTTTATCTTTCTTGAAAATTTTAATATAATCATCTATAAATCCGATGGTTCCCATCCAAAGCGTAGTGACAATCAGCAGCAGGATATAGATATTATTCAATTTGGCCAATAACACGACCGGTACTAACGTAGCGACGATGATAATGAGTCCTCCCATGGTAGGTGTTCCTGCTTTTTCATTTTGTCCTGCAAGACCCAACTCTCTAACCGTTTCACCAACCTGCTGTCTTCTCAGAAAGTTGATAATCTTTTTACCAAAGACTGTCGAAATCAATAGCGAAAGTATGATTGCCAGTCCGGAACGAAACGTTATGTATTGGAAAACTCCTGTTCCCGGAATGTCCATCTGGTCTAAATAGTCAAATAGATAGTATAGCATAGATTCTCTATTTATTCAATTGTTCTAAAAGTTCTGTTACAATTTTCATATCGTCAAAGTCATAGCGCACACCATTAATTTCCTGGTAGGTCTCATGTCCTTTTCCTGCAATCAGTATAATATCGTTTGGCTGTGCCAACTGGCAAGCTGTTTTTATAGCCTGCTTTCTATCTACTATAGCCAGTGTTTTTTTATAGTTTTGGGGCTCTACGCCTTTTTCCATTTCTAAAATAATTGCTTCAGGGTCTTCTGTTCTCGGATTATCTGAAGTCAGTATTGCTTTGTCGCTCAATGTCGATGCAATATTGGCCATTATTGGGCGCTTGGTCTTATCTCTGTCGCCACCACAACCTACAATTGTTATAAGCTGCTCATTTTTAGTCCGGATATCGTCGATTGTCTTTAATACATTTTCCAAAGCATCCGGTGTATGTGCATAATCAACAACAGCGGTAATATTTCCTTTAGAAACTATATATTGGAATCTCCCCGACACACTTTCCAGTTCTGACAACAACCTCAAAACTTCCATAGTATCCAGTCCTAATTCGACAGCCGTTCCATAAATAGCCAGCAGATTATAGGCATTAAAATTCCCTATCAACCGAACCCAAACTTCCTGTTCATTAATTTTCAGCAAAAGTCCGGAAAGCTGGTTTTCTAAAATCTGCGTTCTGTAATCGGCATATGATTTTAGGGCGTAGGTCAGCTTTTTTGCATTGGTATTCTGCAGCATGACCGGTCCGTTTTTGTCATCGATATTTACCAGGGCGAAGGCACCTTTTGGCAATTGGTCGAAAAATGTTTTTTTGACATCGCGGTATTCTGCAAATGTTTTATGATAATCTAAATGGTCATGCGAAAGATTTGTAAAAACTCCTCCGGCAAACTGTAATCCTTCAGTTCTTTTCTGTGCGATTCCGTGCGAGCTTACCTCCATAAAGCAATATTCTACTCCCACATCGTTCATTTCTTTCAAGAACTTATTAATTGTAATGGAATCTGAAGTAGTAAGCATCGACTTGTATTCCACATCGTCCACGACATTTTTTACCGTAGAAAGCAATCCTACCTTATAACCGGCTTTTTTGAACAATTGATAGAGCAGGGATGCAATGGTTGTTTTTCCGTTTGTTCCTGTAATACCTACCAATTTCAAATTAGCCGATGGATTTCCATAATAGTTCGAAGCAATAAAAGCCAAAGCTCTGTTCGTGTCTTTTACCTGCACATAAGTGACCCCTGAAACTATATTCTCCGGAAAAGTATCACAGATAATTGCGATTGCTCCTTTGCTTAAAGCTGTTTCTATATATTCATGTCCGTCTGCAACAGTACCACGAATAGCTATAAATACATCATTATTTTCAATTTTTCTTGAATCAAAATTGATGGCATTGATAGCAATTTCCGTCGAACCTTTTACAGCTTCAATTGCAACTTTGTATAATATATCTTTTAGAATAATCACGATAATTCTAATATTATGGTTCTGTTTTTTACTATGGCTTCACCCGGCGGGATGGATTGTTTTTTCACTTTTCCGATTCCGATAACCTTAACTTTCATTTTCATGTTCTCAAAAAGCGCTACGGCATCCATTCCTGCCATTCCCTGCACATTCGGGATTGTTTCTTTCGAAACCAAATCGGAATATTTTGCATAATTCTTTTCCTGATTGATGCTTTTTCTATTCAGGTTTTTAATTTCATTGGTTGACGGTACATCGGTAAAAATCTTCTGAGCGATTCTTTTGAAAACCGGTCCGGACACATCACCTCCATAAAAACCTTTGCTTTTGCTTGGTTTGTGGATGATGACAATACAGGAATATTTTGGATTGTCTGCCGGAAAATATCCTGCAAATGACGAAGCATAATACATTGCATCTGTGTGTTTTCCTTTGGCATAATCCACCTGCGCCGTTCCTGTTTTTCCTGCCATTGAAAAGTCTTTGGAATACAATTTGGAACCCGTTCCTTTTTTTACCGTATTTTCAAGAACTTTTCTGACTTTTTTCAAGGTTTCATCAGAACATATTTTTGGGTTGATGACTTCCTTGTCAAATTTTTTGATGGTTTTGTTCCATTCTTTGATTTCTTTTACAAAGATTGGCTTCACCATTTCACCATTATTTGCAACGGCATTGTAAACCGTAAGCGACTGCAATGGCGTCATTGAAACCCCATAACCAAAAGCCATCCATGGAAGTGACGTACCATTCCATCGTTTTGTTTTTGGCTGTGGAATAAACGGAACCCCTTCGCCTTTGAAAGGCAACCCTAACGGCTTGTTAAGTCCCATTTTATTAATTCTTCCGACAAACTCCATCGGATTGTCCTTATAATTTTCATAGACCGCCTGCACCATCACTGTATTGGAAGAAAGTTCAAAACCTCTTGCCAATGAAACTTTTCCATAGCCGCCTTTTTTCGAATCTCTTACGTGTCTGTTATGGTAGGTAATGTCACCACCACGACTGTCATATATCTGGCTTGTATCTACTTTTTTATCATCCAAAAGGGCAATCAGGTCTATCAGTTTGAAAGTAGAACCCGGTTCATGAGATTCTGCCACTGCATAATTCAGCGTTTCGGAATAGCTGCCGTCTTCTGTCCTTCCAAGATTTGAAATCGCCTTTACTTCGCCTGTTTTAGTTTCCATCACAACCACACATCCGTGTTCTGCTTCATAATACTCCAACTGCTTTAGCAAAGCATGATGGGCAATATCCTGTATGTAAACATCAATTGTAGAAATAATGTCATATCCGTCCTGAGGCTCTACCTGATTGTTATCGCTGATTGGTTTCCATTGTCCTTTGGCGATTTTCTGCTTCAGTACTTTTCCGTCCTTACCGTTGATATAATCTTTAAAAGCCCATTCGATTCCTTTTCCATCAACTCCGCCGTCTACATATTCTCTTTCATAACCAATGGTTCTTTGGGCAATCATGCCAATTGGATGTTCTCTTACCGTTTTCTGCTCTGCTATCAGGCCGCCTTTATTAGCTCCCAAGTTAAACAGCGGGAAAGTTTTCACTCTCATATATTCTGTGTAACTCAATCCTCTTGCCAACAGCATATATCTGTTTTTGTTGGCTTTTGCCTTACGGAATTCATTGAGATAATGAGAACTTGGCTTACCTAACAACACCGAAAGTGAATCGGAAAGCGCTTCAATATTTTTATTAAAATCTTCCTTTTTAGGTGCTACGGCATCAAACCGGATAGTGTAATTTGGAATGGAAGTAGCCAAAAGACTTCCGTCTGCAGAATACACATTTCCTTTGTTGGCAGGAATCACAAAATTTTTCACAGTGCGGTCTTTCGCCAGCTTCCTGTAATAATCACCCTCAACCCACTGAATATTGGTCAGCTTTACGATTATTCCAGTAGCCATCACCACGATTGCAAATGCAACGAGGTAAATCCTGTAAGAAATATTTTTTTCTTCTACTGCCATAACTTTTCAAAAAAGCCTTTTTCTTTTTCTTTTAATACCTTAATTTTTTTTGGGGGAACAGATGATGGAAAAATTCCTTTGACTTCCATTTTCTGGGAAATTGTCGATTCCATTTTCAGCTTCATCAACTCAGAGCGCCTGTCTACAAATTCCGAACGCAGTTCTTTTACTTCTTTATCTAACTCGGTAATCCTGTATGTTTTCTGCTCGTAATTGTGGGAATTTGCAATCATTATCAAAGCCAGTACAATTAAAAAGATGATGAACTGCCAATTTTTAGCCGCATCATCATTAATGAGAAATTTTGCTTTTAATATGCTGTAGATTCCACCTTTCATTTCCTGATTTATGATTTTGGATTTTTTGATTTATGATTTTGGATTTATGATTTTGGCTAGTTTGACCCATTACCTAAAATCTTAAATCATAAATCTTACATCTAAATACTATATCTTTTCTGCTATCCTCAATTTTGCACTTCTCGCCCTATTGTTTACCCTGATTTCTTCTTCATCAGGAACAATCAATTTCCCTATTGTTTTGAATGGAACCGAAAAATTCCCGAAGAAATCACGTTCCGGCTCACCTTCAAACATTCCGTTTTTGATGTATCTTTTCACCAAACGGTCTTCAAGAGAGTGATAGGAAATCACGCTCAGGCGTCCGCCCGGTTTTAATATTTCCAGAGATTGCTCTAAAAACTCTTTTAAGACATCCATTTCCTGGTTTACTTCAATACGGATAGCCTGATACATCTGCGCCAAAATCTTATTGCTTTTGTGCGCCGGTAAAAAACGGCCCAAGACTATCTTTAATTGCTCTGTATTTCTTATGTCACCATGCTCCCTAGCTTCTAAAATCACCCTTGCAATGGCAGGAGCATTTTTCAGCTCACCATAGTCATAAAATACACGACGCAGGTTTGCCTCGTCATAACCATTAACTACAGTATAAGCACTCAAATCATTTTTTTGGCTCATTCTCATATCCAGCTCCGCATCAAAACGCGTTGAAAAACCTCTTTCAGCTACGTCAAACTGATGAGAAGACACCCCTAAATCAGCCAAAATTCCATCAACGCTTTTCACATTGTGGAATCTTAAAAACCTTTTGATAAACCTGAAATTCTCATTAATCAGCGTAAATCTGTCGTCATCAAGAGCATTCGCCAACGCATCTTCATCCTGGTCAAAAGCAAACAGCTTTCCTTCAGGCCCTAAACGCCTCAGGATTTCTTTTGAATGACCGCCGCCTCCGAAAGTCACATCCACATACACCCCATCCGGCTTGATATCCAAACCGTCTACAGTTTCTTTCAGCAAAACCGGATTATGATATTCCATTGTCGTCATCATTTATATTTCCCATTACATCTTCAGCCAAATCTGCAAAATCTACATCATCGCCTGAAATTGATTTTTCATACAAGTCCTTATCCCAGATTTCAACAATATTTACCGCCGAAGACAATACCAAATCTTTTGAGATATTTCCAAAAGCCGTCAGGTCTTTCGGAATCAGAAGCCTTCCCAGATTATCAATCTCCACCACTTTCACTCCGGCAGTAAAGCGTCTGATGAAATCATTGTTCTTCTTCACGAAGCGATTCAGCTTATTGATTTTCTGCATCATCAAATTCCACTCTGCCATTGGATAAAGTTCCAAACAAGGCTGAAACACGGAACGTTTCAACACGAAACCATCATTCAATGAATCCGTCAGCTGCTTTTTCAAAGGAGCAGGCAGAAGCACACGCCCTTTGGCATCTATCTTACATTCATATGTTCCGATAATGGTATTCAATGAGTTACGTTTTTCATTGTTTCATAGCAAATGTAGAAAAATAATTACCACAATTTACCACAATCTACCACTTTGTTGATAAGTTTTACCACATTACACTCGAATTCGACACAAATCAGCCACTCAAAATATCAGGTTTTATTGCTAATACTTTAGCTAAATTTAATTTTGCCGATAAATTCAATAAGAGATTTGTGATTTACATTAAAAATTTTACGCATTTTTTAAAACGAAACCACAAGAATAAAAAACCGAAATAATTGACTGATACCACTTTAGGTTCCGAAGGCCCAGAAAAAACGTTTTCGTTAGAAATTACTTACAGCATTAAAAAATAAGCTGAAATTTTAAAAGTAAATTATCAATACAAAAATTCGTTTTTATCTATAAAATCATATATTTGTGTGAATTTGAAATGCCTAAAACAATCAATGGAAGAACACTTAATAAAAGAAGGTAAATACAAATATTTTGAAACCGGTGAAGGAACACCCATCGTTATCCTTCATGGACTTATGGGAGGATTAAGCAATTTTGACGGCGTTGCAGAATATTTCCCAAAACAAGGATATAAAGTTGTCATCCCCGAATTGCCCATCTACACGCAAAGCATCCTAAAAACCAATGTAAAAGCCTTTGCCAAATATGTTAAAGATTTTATTACCTACAAAGGTTTTGAGCGTGTGATACTTTTAGGAAATTCATTGGGCGGCCATATTGCCCTGTACCACACCAAAATGTATCCTGAAAAAATGCTTGGACTGGTAATAACAGGAAGCTCAGGTCTTTATGAAAGCGCCATGGGTGACAGTTATCCGCGCCGGGGCGATTATGAATACATCCAGAAAAAAGCCGGCGATGTTTTTTATGACCCAAAAATAGCCACCAAAGAAATTGTTGATGAAGTCTATGCCATGGCCAATGACAGAATCAAATTAATCAAAACCTTAACGATAGCCAAAAGCGCCATTCGCCATAACATGGCAAAGGATTTGCCAAAAATGCACGTTCCTACCTGCATCATTTGGGGGAAAAATGACAAAGTAACACCTCCGGAGGTTGCTGAAGAATTCCACCAGTTATTGCCAAACTCAAGTCTTTACTGGATTGACAAATGCGGACATGCCCCAATGATGGAACATCCGGATGAATTCAACAGATTGATGCACGATTGGCTGCAAAAGACACATCTATAATTTTTTAGCCTATATAAATAACCGCGGTTTTACGGATTCCTTTCCAGAAAACCGCGGTTATTTTTTTTGACTACCTTTGCAGAAATCGAATAACTGTTATGAAAATCAATTCCGCCGAATTTATTATAAGCAATTCCGAAGTCAGCAAATGCCCTCAGGAACGCCTTCCTGAGTATGCGTTTATTGGAAGGTCGAATGTAGGGAAGTCTTCCCTAATCAATATGCTGACCAATCATAAAAATCTGGCAAAAACTTCAGGAAGACCCGGAAAAACACAGCTTATCAATCATTTTAAAATCAACAGCAACTGGTTTTTGGTGGATTTACCGGGTTATGGTTATGCCCGGGTTTCAAAAAAGACCAAGGAAGTATTCCAGAAATTCATTACCGATTATTTTGAAAAGAGAGAGCAGCTGGTCTGCGCTTTCGTATTAATTGACATCCGTCTGGAAGCACAGGCTATTGATTTGGAATTCATAACTTATTTGGGAGAAATTGAAGTTCCTTTCTGTATCATTTTTACCAAAGCCGACAAAATCAGCAAGACTAAAATCGATTCACATGTAGCGGCCTATCGCAAAAAACTTCTGGCGAGCAATTGGGAAGAAATGCCTCCCTATTTTATCACCTCCTCTGCCGATGGAACCGGAAAGGAAAAGCTGTTAACTTATATTGAAGAAATCAATACGGAAGTATTCAAAGACCTGAATAATTTTTAAAAAAATACGGACTCAAATTGAGTCCGTATTTTTTTTTATTTGGGCAATATTTATTTTGCCTTCAAATCCATTTTTTCTGCGAAATAATCGCAAAAATCTCTCATGGTATCTGACATTTTCTCATCGTCTGTAGCTCTTTGGAAAGTGTCTGCCATAGCAACAAGGCTTTGGTGAAAGAATTTCTTCATTTCATCAACCGGCATGTCTTTTGTCCAAAGGTCGATTCTCATCGTTTCCTGCACGTTGCTATCCCAGAATGAAAGCATCATGGCTTTGGATTCTTCCTGAACTACACCGCCATCCTGAGCTGCCCAGAAAAGTTTTTCCGGCACTCTGTTTTCATCCAGTTCAACTGTTATTTTTATTTCAGAGGTTATTTTTTTAGACATTACTTTTTAGGTTTGTATTTGGATTTATCAAAAATTTCTTTTGCATCGGTCTGCAATAATTGCTGCAAAGATACGTCATTGTTTTTCATATAAGAACGAACTATCTGCCATCCAATCCATCTTCCTATCTGTCCCGGAGATTCGTTATCTATTTCCAGATAAAATTTGGAGAATGGTGCCGGATTGATAAATCTTCCCGGTAATTTCGGGTCAGAATCGTATAATAGTTTCTCATCAACAAAATAACGCCAGATGTATCCTTCATTTTCCTGGCTCCATGCAATCTGTTCCGGCGTATAGCCAATTTTATCTGCATCTGAAATCTGCGGAATCAACAGGTCTTTCATGTACAATTCTTTACCAAAATAAATCATCTGCGAAAGCAATGTTCTGTCTGTTGGCGGTACAATTTTTCGTATTGCAAAACTCGAAACCACATCTGAAAGCAGTTGTGATTTTTCAAAAGTCTTTCTTTGGTATTCCGGGAAACCAGTATAAAACTCATGGTCTTTGCCAAGATACACATCTAATGATACAAGCAGCAGGCTATCCGCATAGATAACTTTATTATCCGTATCTACTTCCGAAATCAGCGTTACGACCTTTGGCAGTCGCGTTTCCGGAAAATAGTATTTTATATGACGGAAAAGCTCTTCCAAATCGCCTCTTTCTTTCTGAAAATTGCCAAATTTTTTCTGAACCTCATCATGCACCTGCTTTAGCAGTGGGTTTTTCATTTTATTGATCCAAACCGTATCTTCATTTCCCTCAGGAAAAAAATACGGGAATTGCTGTTTTATTTTTGACAGCTCATTCGGGTCCGATTCATAAAAAACTTTATCAAAACGTTCTACAGTAAGTTCCACAGGAACTTCTTCTATTGCTTTTTCTACTTTATCTTTTTTATCACAGGAGATGAAAAAGAGAGTAAACATCAATAAAAAGGCAAGTTTTCTCATTTATATTTTTGTTAGTATTTTTGTATTAAATCTTAACCTTAAATTATGAATTGTTTTGTTTAACTTTAATAGATAAAATTTAAAGTGCAAATATACACTTCAACAATCTAATTAATAAAATTGTAATGCAAAAAAACAATACGCTTCAGGCCGATAAGGTTACATCCCACATTGTAAATTGGCTAAAGGACTATGCTACAAACGCAAAAGTAAACGGTTTTGTTGTTGGAATTTCCGGCGGTGTTGATTCTGCCGTTACTTCTACATTGTGTGCCGCTACCGGCATGCCAACCCTTTGCGTCGAAATGCCTATCCACCAGGCACCAAGCCAGGTTTCCAGAGGAAGGGAGCATATTGAGCAATTAAAAAAGAAATACTTAAACGTAGAAAGTGTTGAAACCAACCTGACGACTGTTTTTGAGATTTTTAAAAGTGTAGTTCCCGCCAGCGATGATGAAAAAAAATTACATCTCTCTCTCGCCAATACCAGAGCACGTCTGCGCATGACTACTTTATATTATCACGCCGGAATTCACGGAAGGCTGGTTGCCGGAACCGGAAACAAAGTTGAAGATTTCGGGGTAGGTTTTTACACAAAATATGGCGATGGCGGTGTAGACGTAAGTCCTATTGCTGATTTGATGAAATCTGAAGTGTATCAGCTTGCGGAATACATGGGGGTTCCTGAATCCATTCTGATTGCTGCTCCAACCGACGGGCTTTTTGGAGACGACAGAAGTGACGAAGACCAGCTTGGCGCAAGTTATGATGAATTGGAATGGGCCATGAAGGCCGTTGAACAAGGAAAAGAGGCAACCGATTTTACCGGAAGAAAAGCAGAAGTTTTTTCAATCTATAAAAGACTTAATTACGTAAATCAACATAAAATGATTCCGATTCCTGTTTGCGAAATTCCGAAACATTTGAAATGATTTTCATACAACCTTTATTTAATTTGAAAAAATTTAACTAAATTTACTATAGATTTATCAGTTTAAATTTAAAAAAAATGAATTATGATTAAAATATGTTTAGCCGATAATCATCCCATCGTCCACTACGGGATTAAATCCTACTTTAAAGACAATTCAGAAATCAGCATTGTTGGCCATGCTGAAGACTTTACTACTTTAGAAGATATCCTCAATAAAAAGTCTGTTGATATTGTTATTTTGGATTTGGATTTGGAAGGTCTGTCCAGCATCAACCTTATAAAAGGAATGGTTAAAGATTATCCTTCAACAAAGATTGTGATTTTCACAAATCTTTCCGAGCAAATGTATGCCCCGAATGCTCTGAAAGCAGGTGTTTCTGCCTACATCCACAAAACTTCCAAATTAGAGAATCTTGCATCCGCATTGATAAAAGTTTACGGAGGCGCTGTTGTTTTTAGCGAAACCGTAAAGAAAAATCTTGCCCTGATTGGAAAAAGAAACAAATCAGAGCGTTTGTACAGAAAACTTTCTACACGTGAAATTGAGGTATTACGCTATTTGAGCGATGGAAAAAAGAATAAGGAAATTGCCAAAATTCTTGACTTAAACGAAAAAACAGTGAGTACCTACAAATTAAGGCTTCTTACGAAATTAAATGTAACTAACCTGGTTGACTTGGTTAATAAGGCAAAAACGCTTGAAATAGTCTGATTTTAGCTATAACGCGACATTACCCTGCCTAGTTTGGATGAAAAAGAATTGATTAGTTTATAATAATCCATAGCCATAGACAAGGTTTCCGTATTATCTGAATCCGGACCCGATGTTATGCTTCCTTTCAACTCCTCTATAATCCTGTCAACAAGATACCACCTCAACGTCAGGATTGTTTCGGAAACATATTGTTCAATGGTTTGGTCTTTCTGCTTTACTATAATGTTTTGACCTTCCCAATTGTGAAGAACTTCCCTTTCTTCATGCATCAATATGTCTGTCACTTCTTGCGCTAATTCCGGCGCAAGATGCATGAGATAGTGTTCTGTATTAAACGATTCATTCTGGTGGAAATAATTCACCATATCGTTATATATTTCCCGGAATAACGGATTTGCCAATTCAACTTCATCTTCCTGAAGGCTCAGATAAATTCTTTGGTAGACCTTATATTCTTTTTTTTCCGTAACTTCTTCTATCTCACCTTCCTCATTTGCACGGAGTATCACATCTTCAAATTCTTCGGTCTTATTTCCATAAAGCAAAAGAATTTCTATTATTTTTCTTTCCAGTTCATAGAGTACATCTATTCTTTGTGACTGTTCCGGATTCTCATTTTTGACAACTTCAAAAGCCTTCTGCTCCTGTTTCTGCTTCTTACCTGTCTCAACTACGTCTTTCTGAATGAGCTGCGCCAGTGTATTGACCAAAACCTGTTCAGAAATATCCATGATTCTTGCCGTCTCCTGAAGGTAGATTTCACGTTGGATTCTGTCCGGTATTTTTGAAATACTCGTAACCATATCGCGAATGAGCCCCGCTTTTTTTACAGGGTCATTTTGAGATTCATCCATCAGGAGCGATGCCTTAAACTGAATAAAATCTTTTGCATTGGTATCCAGATAGCGGACAAGTTCCTCATAGGAATTTTTACGCGCAAAGCTATCCGGGTCTTCTCCCTGAGGAAACGTACAGACCTTTACATTCATTCCTTCTTCCAGAATAAGGTCAATTCCACGGATGGAAGCTCTCAATCCGGCTGCATCACCATCAAAAAGTACCGTAATATTTTTTGTCAATCGGTTAATCAGACGGATTTGATCTGATGTCAGGGCTGTTCCTGACGATGCCACGACATTTTCTATGCCTGCCTGGTGAAATTGTATTACATCGGTATAGCCTTCAACCAAATAACAATTATCCAGTTTGGCAATGGATTGTTTGGCATAAAAGATTCCGTAAAGCACTTTACTTTTGTGGTAAATGTCGCTTTCCGGCGAGTTCATGTATTTGGCCGCTTTTTTATCGTTGCCGAGAATTCGGCCACCAAAGCCCAACGTTCTTCCCGACATGCTCTGTATAGGAAACATCACACGCCCTTTAAAACGGTCAAACTGCTTGTCTTCCTTAACAATAGTCAATCCCGTTTTTTCGAGATATTCCAGCTTATAGCCTTTCCCTAATGCTTCTTTAGTCAAGGCATCCCAGGTGTCAGGCGAATAGCCCAATTCAAATTTTCTTATTGTTTCGTTGGTAAAACCTCTTTCCTTAAAGTAAGAATAGCCAATTGCCTGTCCTTCTTCATTATTGAGAAGTATGTCGTGGAAATAGCGTTTTGCAAATTCAGAAACCAGATACATGCTTTCCTTTTCATTAGCTTCTGCTTTTTCTTCCTGCGACTGCTCTGTTTCTTCAATTTCTATGTTGTATTTCTTGGCAAGGTACCTGATGGCTTCCGGATAGGTAAAATGCTCATGTTCCATTAAAAAAGCAACAACGTTACCTCCTTTTCCGGAACTAAAATCCTTCCATATCTGTTTTACAGGAGAAACCATAAATGAAGGCGAGCGTTCATCCGAAAACGGGCTCAGTCCTTTAAAATTACTTCCCGCTCTTTTCAATTGCACAAAATCACCAATGACCTCCTCAACACGGGCGGTTTCAAAAACGGTATCTATGGTTGTCTTGGCAATCAATGGCTAAAAAAATCAGGATTTAAGAGCCCAAAGATACGAAGATTTTGTCTTGCAGAATTCGGCAGACTATAAGAAAAGTGCTCATTTCCCAAAACAGGGAATGAGCACTTCTCAACGTATTCACTAACTTCAACTTTTCTAATTAAAATCAAATCTGATTCCTAAGGAGACATTATTCTGGTCAATTTCATTGTCGCGGAAAATCGTATTCAGGTCATATTTAACATACAAGCTCGTCTGTCCATAACCAACATAAGCGCTGAGTCCGTATATAAAATCATTAACATTAAAATCGCCTTTGGTTCTTTCTTTTACATTATGGTCGTCTATTTCATATCGCAAAATCTGTTTTGATTTCACATTTACTCCCGCATAACCACCAACACCCAATCGGAAACTTTCGTGTGAGCGGAAATATGTCCTCTTTTCTGTAACACGTTTTTTTGTAAAATCCAATTCCAGATGCAACGGAACTACCAGATAAACGTTTCTGAAACGGGAGTCTTTCAGATGAATCGGATTTCTTTCAAGGTTGGTCTGGTCGCCATTAACAACAAAGCTCCGATTGTCTGTAGGCCTAAGATTGTTGTACATCAAAGACAGTCCGTATTTTGCATGCAGGAGGTTATGGTTTTTAGCCAATCTCGTATTGAACGCAATTCCCCATTCATAAAAATGCGACCCCCACATTCTGTAATCTGAACCTTCTAATGAACCCAGGTCGCCTTTTGTGAGTGCATTGTTAAGTCCTATTGCAAAAACAAATTGTGAAGTTGTTCTTAACTCGCCTCTGTTGTTTCTTATAGAATCTCTTTTTGGCGAATCTTTTTCCCAATAAATGCTGAACGCTGTTCTTCTTCCTTCAGACGGCAATTTTCCGTCAACCTTTTCCCTAACCAGGTCAGTAAGTTTTGCTTCTTCGGCACCAACCCTGGTTTCTATATTTTTAGCCCTTACATCCGCTAATTCCATTTTACGTTTGTCTGCTTCTTCAAGGTCAATTTCTCCTTTTTCGAGTAATTTATTTACAGCTTCTACTTCCTCTTTGAGCGCGTCTTTTTCTTCTTTGGTAATGGTTTCGATACGCAAGGCTATCGCTTTAGCTCTTTGCTCAAAAGTTTCCTGTGCTATTGCTTTAGATACTAAAAAACATAGCATTATCATTGCATAAAAAATAATTTTTTGCATGTCATTGGGTTTTAAAAAATTAAATCTGGTTTATTCGTTGTTTCTGTTTGCAAGGGATGTTTTGACAGATTCATAATTTCTGCCAATTGATTTGATTACTCTGTTTCTAAAACTTTCGTTCAATTCTCCTTCAACATCAGAAAGAAGACCCTTAGAGTCTACTTTCACACTCGATTTTGCAACATATTTCTTCACTGATTGTGATTGGATTTTGTTTTCGGCTTCGGCCAAAAGTTTCTCTGATTCGATATACTTGTTTGCCTTAACCGTTTCTTTTTGCTCAACAGTAGCTATCGCTTCAGTTTTTTCAGGCATAACCTGCGAAGTTTTATCTTCCTGCGAAACAGCAGAAGATTTTATTTTTTGAACCTTCTTTTGTTCCGGCAATCTTGAAGCGATGGCTCCTGCAGCTGCTGTTGTGATTTGATTTGATGATTTTGTATTGTATTCGTCTACAGTTATTGTCTCTCCCTGTTTTTCTGTTGTTTTTTCCTGAACAACAACTCCTTTTTCTTTAGCGGTCTGGATTTCTACTTCTGGCTGTTTGAAGAAGATTGTCCCGACCAGCAAAAACCCTAAAAAACTGGCTGCAATATAGAGCCATGTGCGTTTTTTCGGCTTACTTTTCTTTTCTGCTACCGACAGCATGGCGTCCAGCCTGTCCCAAGACATTTCAGAAGGCTGAATAGTTCTTTCATTAAGCTTCTTCTTGAAATCCTGTTCTAATTTATTCAGTTCCATTTTGAAAATTCTTTAGTTTGTTAATTTGTTCCTGCAGCATTTTTCTTGCATGCGACAATTGCGATTTAGATGTTCCTTCATTAATTCCAAGCATTTTCGCAATTTCCTGATGCTTGAATCCTTCAATAGCATAAAGGTTAAAAACCATTCTGTAACCATCCGGAAGACTGTCTATCAAAAACTGAATATCTTCCACGTTAAACTGACTGTCTGTATTGTTATAGGTTTCCTCGAAATAGGTTTCGTCTTCAATATACTTTACTTTTTTCTGAACTCTTATAAAGGAAATACATTCGTTAATCATTATCCTTCTAATCCAGCCTTCAAAACTTCCTTTGTGTTCAAAATTTTTCAGATTGGCAAAAACTTTCATAAAAGCCGTAATCATTACATCTTCTGCCTGATGCAGGTCTTTTATGTATTGCCTGCATACGCTTAACATTTTGGGAGCATGTCCGGCATATATCTTCTGCTGAGCATGCCTGTTGTTCGCTACAGCCTGGGCGATTATGTCTTTTTCTTCTTGATGTAAAGCGATAACTTTCATTTATATTTTTCGGGTCTTTTTGATAATCGAACCTTCCAATTAGTGTTCTATTGGTATAGACGAGTCTTGTTTGAAAATGGTTGCATGGATAGCAAAAAAAATTAAAAATCAGATATAATAAGCTGTAATTACTTATAATAGAAGAGCTAAATTAAAATATTTTTTGCTTCTCAAGTCTTATCTGTTGTGTTTTGCCATCCTTATTTAGGCTTATGACAATTTCATTTTTTCCTTCCAAAAGAATATTGTAAGTTTTTTTACACATACAAAAATCCTGACAATCTATTTTTTTACCATTTATTCCTTCAACTACATCATCTATCCGTAAGCCTGCTTTCTCAGCCGTGGAGCCTTTTAGTAAGGTTGCTATTTTTGTTTTTCCATTATCGTATTTGAGCGTAAACCCATAAGTTATCCATCCTTCATCTGCTGTTTCAACAGGAAGAAAATACATTTCACCATCTTTAAAATTTAGGGTGACGATATAGTCTTTTATAATTGGGTTGCCAATCAGGGATTCATTATTTGATGAAGTATAAAGAATGGGCTTGTTGGAATAATAAAGATTTTTAATTTCAAGCTTGCCTGAATTCATTACATAAATTGATTCTTTGATAATGCCATTCCCACCTTCTGTTCCACCTCCTATAATCTCACAGACATTTTCTTTATCATGCTTTTTTGCTGCTTTTTCTGTCATGCTAAACAAAGTAGAACTTCCCAGGTCAAACATCATTTTTTCTTTCTTGCCGTTTATCCGTACCTCTATATAAGGCATGAGTCTGCTATTAAAAGTAACCGGAACTTTTATCGCTTTTTGCAGATTTACTATTTTGCCAATCTGGTCAGTAACAATTATTTTTTTTCTCGGATAGTCAATCTGCCAGATATAATTTTTGATAATACTCGCCCCAATCAATCCGCCATCAATCGTGCATTTAATTGTGGGTGATTCATCAAAATTCATCTGCAAAGCGGCAAGGTCATGAAAAGTGAGGGGACCAATATGCAGGCTGTCCAGTTTTACAATATTGATTTCTTTTTTAATTTTATTGCTGCTTCCTACTGTCTGCCTGGTCAGTATCGGGAAATTGTTTTTTTCCTGTATGGCATCTGTAATATTGTTATAGCCTCCGGTGTCAAAAATATAATCGTAGGTATGATTTCCTATCCGAACCTGGATGACAATTTCATCATTGCGGTAGCTAAAAGGAATTTCAAAATAAAAGTTTTTGTTCTCTGAGGGAGCAGTATTAATCCAATTCAGTACTTCTTTAGGCTTTTGGGCACAAACCTGTAGTGTGATAAGAAAGAAAGAGAAGTAGAGGAAACGCATGACTGACAGATTTTAGGTTCTACTGTCAAAGACGATATTACGGCTAAAAAGGTTGCATAGCAATAAAAACAATCAGCAGCAACAGATTATTTTTTTCTTTCTATCACATAATTTACCATCAGGGTAAGCGCATCCTTGTAGGGAGAGTTGGGAAAATCCTGAATTAGTTGCAACGCTTCTTTCTGGAATTCGGTCATTTTTTGTTCTGCATAGGCCAGACCGTTATTTTCTTTTACAAAAGAGATGACTTCTTTTACCCGTTTTTTGTCCTTATTGTGATTTTTAATGGAGTTGATAATCCAGCTTTTTTCTTTTGGTGTACAATGATTCAGCACATAAATCAATGGCAGCGTCATCTTTTGTTCTTTAATATCGATTCCGGTTGGTTTTCCAATAGCATCATCGGTATAGTCAAACAAATCGTCTTTAATCTGGAATGCCATTCCAATGAGTTCACCAAATTTGCGCATTCTTTCAATAACCTCATCATTTTCCGGAGCTACAGAACAAGCTCCGAGTGAACAGCAGGCTGAAATTAAGGTTGCTGTTTTCTGGCGTATGATTTCGTAATAGATGTCTTCTGTAATGTCCAGCCTTCTGGCTTTTTCGATTTGAAGCAATTCTCCTTCGCTCATTTCTCTTACGGCTACAGAAATTATTTTCAGCAAATCAAAATCACCATTGTCAATAGAAAGCAACAGTCCTTTTGAAAGCAGGTAATCGCCAACCAAAACGGCAATTTTGTTTTTCCACAAAGCATTGATTGAGAAAAACCCGCGACGCCTGTTACTGTCATCAACAACATCATCATGCACTAAAGTTGCAGTGTGGATTAATTCGATTACCGAAGCCCCCCGATAGGTTCTTTCGTTGACTGTACCACCTGAAACCATTTTGGCTGTCAGGAAAACAAACATCGGTCGCATTTGTTTTCCCTTGCGGTTTACAATATAGTAGGTAATTCTGTTGAGCAAGGCAACTTTTGACGACATCGCTTCATGAAACTTTTTCTCAAAAAGTTCCATTTCGGCAAGAATCGGCTGTTTTATTTGCTCCGTGATTTTCATTGAGGACAAATATACTATTTAAGTGGTAAAGTACAAGAGGTGTTGTGAGGTTATAGAAGATGCAGTTACATTAAATACGCTATCAAAGTTTGAAACTTCGAAAACATAATGCGTTATAATTATTCTTGTTTTGTTATAAATTTGATTTTTTAAAGAAAAAAGATTATGTTTACAACTTAACAGCCATATAAATTTATTCAAGCATGAAAAAAACTGTATTTATTTTATTCGCCATGTCTTTCCTACTTTTAAGCTGCGACAAAGAAAACCTAGAAACACAAAATACAAATAGTGTTTTAAAAGATGACAAAAGAATCAATAGCCAAAAACGTATTATTGATAACAAGCTAAGTGATTTTATCACTGAATGCATCGCATTAAACAATCAAATCCTAACAATTTTAGAAGAAAGCAATAGTGACATAAAAAGCACCAGCCAAAATCTTGATGATATAAAAGACGAGGCAGAACTATTACGCTATTTTGAAAAACTAAAAATCTCTAAACCTGACAAACTAGTTAGACTTACAAAAGAACTTTCGATTCAAACTGAGATATTTTATCGAGACAACAAAGAGTTTTATGAAATACCAGAAGCAGACAGGTTTGAAATCATAATGCAAGAAATAGATTCTCAACTCAATTATGAAGCACATACTTCTTCTAAAAGAACATGTAAAGAGCAGTGGGCAATAGACGATGCCAGATGTGAACGTACCTTTTGGATTGGCGTATCTTTTGCCGCAGCTTCAGGGTTTGTTTCCTTTGGCTGGAGCACGGTAATCGGATATGCTGCCGTGCAGGCCAATATGATTGTTTGTAAAGCTGATGCTAACGCAGATTATGAAGCATGTATAAGAAAATAAAAAATATTAGTAAAAAAGATATTAGCGCAATAATATCGTACAGCTTTCTTTATATGGTGTTGATTATTCAAATTTTTGACACTGATGACTCGTTATTATACCTACAGTATATCATTTTGGGCGTATCAATAGTGTTTACCATTGTTACAGTATCACTCCGGAAATCCCCGAATAAGTAAAGAAACAAACCCTGACAGAGTTTGGAACTCTGTCAGGGTTTGTTTCTATTGTTTTTGTTTGAAAAATAGTTACGTTTAAAAAATTAAGCAAACTATTTACCAATTTTTAATTAATCTATACGCCATGTTTAAGATAAAAATCGATAAAAAGGTTATTAGCCAAATTATATCAGTTGGTTTGCTTTATACAGGTTTACTTATTCCATTTTTTGACACTGATGACTCATTATTATATCTCCAATATAGCATTCTAGGTGTATCGATAGCACTTACTATTGTCACGGTACCACTCCGGAAATCTCCTAAGAAGTAAAAAACAAACCCTGCCAGAGTTTGGAACTCTGGCAGGGTTGAAGTATTCTTCGATTTTTAATTAAGCTTCTTTATTTGCCAACTGTCCGCAGGCGGCATCAATATCTTTTCCTCTGCTTCGGCGTACTTTCACAACAATATCGTTTCTTTCCAAAGCTTTTATGTATTCGTTTATCGATTCTTCCGAAGCTTGCTGAAATTCACCATCATCGATCGGGTTGTATTCGATAAGATTGACTTTGCACGGAACATATTTACAGAATTTCACCAAAGCATCAACGGAAGCTTTATTGTCATTAATTCCTTTCCAAACGACATATTCATAGGTAACCCGGCTTTTGGTATGGCTGTACCAATATTCTAAGGCTTCACGCAAATCAGCCAACGGAAAGCTTTTGCTAAAAGGCATGATTTGCGAACGGATTTCATCAATTGCAGAATGCAGGGAAACTGCCAGTTTGAATTTCACTTCGTCGTCAGCCAGTTTTTTAATCATTTTAGGAACTCCTGAGGTTGAGACCGTAATTCTTTTTGGCGACATTCCAAGTCCTTCCGGCGAAACAATCTTGTCTATTGCTTTCATGACATTGTTATAGTTCATCAACGGTTCTCCCATTCCCATAAAAACGATATTCGATAAGGGACGATTGTGATACAGTCGGCTTTCATTATCGATGGCCACTACCTGGTCATAAATTTCATCAGGATTCAGATTTCGCATTCTTTTCAGCCTTGCAGTAGCACAAAAATTACAATCAAGGCTGCAGCCCACCTGAGAAGAAACGCAAGCCGTTGTTCTGGTTTCCGTAGGAATCAATACTGATTCTACCACCAATCCGTCATGGAGACGGACAGCATTTTTTACAGTTCCATCTTCACTTTTTTGCATTTGGTCGACCCTGATATGGTTGATGACAAAATTTTCTTCCAGCATCTGACGCGTTGCTTTGGCAACATTGGTCATGTCATCAAAATTATGCGCTCCTTTGTTCCAAAGCCATTCATAGACCTGATTTCCGCGAAAAGCTTTGTCTCCGTTTGAAACAAAAAATTCCCTCAATTGGTCTTTTGATAATGCTCTGATGTCTTTCTTCTCAATTTGCATGGCGCAAAGTTATATATTCAAAGTGAGATGTACCTAATGAGTGTTAATATTTTATAATTTTGTAAAAACTTTTTACCATGCATTTTATTTCTCCCGAGCTAGAACTTTATGTCGAAAAACATTCTGAAAACGAACCTGCACTCTTAGCAGCCCTTCACAGGGAAACTTTCCAAAAAATTATGCAGCCGAGAATGCTTAGCGGCCATTTTCAGGGTAGAGTCCTAAGTATGATTTCCAAATTGGTCAATCCGGAAAATATTCTTGAAATAGGAACCTATACAGGTTACGCCACTTTATGCCTTGCAGAAGGAATGAAGGAAAACGGTTCCATCGACACTATTGATATTAATGAAGAATTACTTAGCATTCAAAAAAAATATTTCGACCTGTCGCCATGGAAAAACCAAATAACACAGCATTTGGGAAATGCATTGGAAATTATACCTACACTCGGAAAGAAATTTGACCTGGTTTTTATTGATGCCGACAAGGATAATTATCTGAACTATTTTGACATGATAGTACCTATAATGAATAAGGGAGGTATTATTCTTTCTGATAATGTGTTATGGAGTGGCAAGGTATTGGAAACACCAAATCCGAAAGACATAAGTACCAACGTACTTTTAGAATATAATAAAAAACTGAAAGACGACCCGAGAATTGAAACCGTATTGCTTCCTATCCGCGACGGATTAACCGTAAGCAGGGTTTTATAACCTAATTTCGTATAGGTTCATCATTAGTCGGATTGTCGACGTATTCTTTTTGTGGAAAGTATTTATCCCTTAAGTAAGCATATAATCGCAGCATGATCATTGCCATTAAAATTCCCCATACATATCCGCAAAGAATATCTCCCGGATAATGCAGTCCGAGATAAATCCTGCTGTAGGCAAAAATCAGCGGCCACAAGAAGATAAAGCCCATATATTTAAGGTAAGGCTTCAATACTTTATAAAGAAAAAAGGCAGCAGCCATTGAGTTGGATGCATGGCCGGAAATAAAGCTAAAGGATTTTCTTGTCTGTACGGCACGAATCAGGCCTGCAAGGTCAGGGTCGCTTCCCGGCCGTAATCTTTGGAAGCCGTTTTTGAAAAGATTTGTTGTTTGGTCTGTCAATGTAATCAGTAAAGCCATAACTACAATTATCATCAGGGCGTGCCTCCAGCCCAGATTTTTGAAAACCAAATAGAGTATGATAGCAAAAATTGGAATCCAGTTGATCTGTTTTGTAATAAATAACCAGAAACCGTCGAACGTTTCAGAGCCGAGACTATTGAGATAAATAAACAGGTTTCTATCAAGTTCTAACAATGTCTCCATTATCTATCCTGTCTTTTTATAGGTCCTTCCATCGTTTCGATATCTTCTTTTACTTTCGTAATTTCTGAATTGATATCTTGTGTTATTTTGTCCAAACCAAAACTGTTATCGTTGGAGTTTTCAATAATTTTATTGAAATTTTCTTTTACCTTACTGATTTCTTCAGAAAAACCGCCTGTTAATGATTGGGTATCCAAACCATTTTCTGAAGCTGTCTTGTGAATTTCAGTTTTAATATCGTCTGTTGCATTTTTAAGCTGCTGCATTCCTTTTCCCAAAGTTCTTGCTACTTCCGGAATTTTATCTGCCCCAAAAAGCATTATGGCTATAAATATGATGAATACTAATTCCGATCCTCCGATACCAAACATAATCTTGTATTTTATTCTCGCAAAGATACAGCAAAAAAACAACCGCGGTCTTAGCTTTATTGCTTTACTGTTCTTTTTTAATATGATTTTAACTTAATCCTCCAGTTCGTCAAATTTAGATTTAGCCTTCTCTCTTGGCCATGAATTGTTCTCTAAATCAATATCTGCGGTCTGTAATTTTGGGTCCAGCTTAATCTTAGCTACTTTTTTATCTGTTGCAAAAACACGGGACACTACCTGATTGCCTTTCCTCCATATTTGTACCGGAAAATTAAAATCTTCCGTGGTACCGTCTTCATAAACCAGCTGTACCAAAATTGGCATTAGCATACCTCCTGGCTTTTCAAAAGCAACTTCGTAAAAATATTTTGGGGATTTGAGTTTGCTTCTTTCTTCCTGTGTATATTTTTCCTGAATAAAGTCAGACAACACTTTTATATCATTAACATCCAAAGGTTTTATATTCTTTTTATTAAAACCTTCAGAATCTGACGAAACCATATAAACGAACGGCCCTTCCTCTTTATTAAAACGTCCCTTTCTTATATTGACATCTTTAGTTTCTTTTGGTGCTTCTGCCGTAACATAATATTCTTTCACATTTTGGATTCCTATATCAACATAATCTGTAGAATAAAACCACCCTCTCCAGAACCAGTCCAAATCAACCGCCGAAGCATCTTCCATGGTTCTGAAAAAGTCTTCCGGCGTAGGGTGTTTAAATTTCCAACGGTTGGCATAGGTCTTGAATGCATAGTCAAACAATTCTTTCCCCATAATGGTTTCACGCAATATGTTCAATCCTGTGGCAGGCTTGGCATAGGCATTGGCCCCAAATTGGTGTATTGTTTCCGAATTTGACATAATTGGCTCTAAAAAATTCTGCGGTCCGCTCATATACGGAACAATCTTAGCCGCGGGTCCTCTTTGTGAAGGATAACTCGGGCTTAATTCCTGTTCTGCCAAATACTGCAGGAAAGTATTCAATCCTTCGTCCATCCAGGTCCATTGGCGTTCATCAGAATTGACAATCATCGGGAAAAAGTTATGCCCTACTTCATGAATAATCACGCTTTGCATGCCGTATTTTATTCTTTCGCTTACGAATCCGTTTTCATCAGGACGTCCGTAATTCCAGCAAATCATAGGATATTCCATTCCCTGGTCTTCGGCAGAAATCGAAATTGCTTTTGGATAAGGATAGTCAAACGTGTGTGAGGAATAACTTTTTAAGGTATGGGCAACCGTTTTTGTTGAATATTCGCCCCAAAGCGGGTTGGCTTCCGGCGGATATAATGATATGGCCATTACTGACTTTTCCGAAAGCTTTACAGCCATGGCGTCATAGATAAATTTTCTTGAAGTTGAAATTCCAAAATCACGCACGTATTTTGCACTGAATTTCCATGTTTTTTTCTTGTCTGAGAAACCTTTTGAAGCTGCTTCTGCCTCTTCCTGAGTAACTACCACAACCGGCTTGTCATAGGTTTTTTCTGCCAACTGATATCGCTTAAACTGTTCTGCAGTGAAAACTTCTTTCCTGTTCAGCAAGTCACCCGTCGCTTCCAGAATATGGTCTGCAGGAACGGTGATATTTACTTCAAAATTCCCAAACGGAAGGGCAAATTCTCCCGAACCCCAAAACTGCATGTTCTGCCAACCTTCTACATCATTATAGACGGCCATTCTTGGATAGAATTGGGCAAGTACATACAGGTTATTACCATCTTTATCAAAATGCTCATAACCGGAACGTCCTCCCTCTACCCTATAATTATTGATATTGAACCACCATTTTATAGAAAATGAGATTTTTTCTTTTGATTTCAAAGGTTTCGGCAAATCAATACGCATCATGGTATGGTTGATGGTATATTTCATCGGATTGCCCTTCGCATCTTTTACATATTCAATCACAAAACCTCTTTCCGGTTTTTCTTCCAGAAATTTTTTCGAAAACCCGGCCGGAGTCATTGCCTTATCCATTTTTTGATTATCTACCAAAGGTGATTCCGAGTCTTTCGCTTTTTGATTTTGGTCGAGCTGCACCCATAAATATTCCAGATTATCCGGCGAGTTGTTATGATAGGTAATGGTTTCCGTTCCATAAAGCCTTGCATTACGGTCATCCAATTCGATGTTCATCTTATAATCTGCCTGTTGCTGATAATAGGCCGGACCTGGCGCTCCCGATGCTGTTCGAAACATATTAGGCGTGGCCATCAAATCATACATCTGGCTGAATTTGTTGGTATCGTATTTCCCAGGCTCGCGCTTCTTTTCCGTATTTTTTGTTTCTTGCGCAAAGAACACCGCAGGAAGCATCGCGAATAGAAAAATTATTTTTTTCATGGAGGAGTTGGGTTATTTTAAGATTGAAATTTAATCAATTTGATGTAATACCGGAAAAAAAATGCTAATAATTTAACTGACCCCGTATTTTGTCTGAGGTAAGAAGCAGGCTTTGCTTTTTCCCTAAAACGTGCGTATGGAAAATATGCTGCTGGTCATAAAGCTCCATTAAAATAGTGTCTTTTATTTCGATAGAACTGATTTTCTCGACATTCTTGATTGTGAAATAGCAAATCAGGACATTATCTTCTACTTCTTTGCCTAAAAAACGGATTTCTTTTTCCTGTTCGTTTACTTTAACGGCAAATTTTTCCTGAAAATATTTCTGAAGCAGTTCTTTGCTTTCTTTTATTTCCTTACTTGTTCCCAGATATATTTTTTTGCCAAACCTTTTCTCCAAGGCCAAATCCATATCATCAATAAAAAGTCGGGATGTTATTTCTATGGCTTTCTTTTCCGGCACATAATCCAATTGGTTTACGGAAACATAAAATTTGTGAAGCGAAGCCGAAGTCAGCCCAGTAAACAACAGTAAAAGAAAAACTATTTTGATTGCCTTTTTCATTTTACAAAAGTACTATTCTTTTACAATTTCTTCATTTTGAAGTTCATTGTATTTTCTGGCCAGTTCGATTATTGCCAATTTGATTTTATCTTTCACCCTCGAATTGACAATTTTCATAAAATCCGGCTGTTCGGAGCAATAATACTTGAACGCCATGACATAATCAGGGTCAATCTTTAGTACTCTAATGAAATATTCATCACTATACAGGATTCCAATTCTTTCAATCAGCATTAGTTTTTTCTCACCTTCGACCCTTGCTTCTCTTTCTGCCCTACTTCCTACTCTGGCTATCATCCTTCGTTCTGCAACCGTATAAACTTTTGGCTTGAATTTTATGATTCCTAAATTATAGGCCGTTATGTTGACATATTTTGTAATTTCGACTTCATCGAGCTGATTTATTTTAGGCTCCATTTCTATAATAATGATATCTTTTTGAAAATCATCCGCTTCAATGATTTTTCTTTTATAATGCATATTGACAGCTGAAAAAACGAGCAGGTCGTCAACCTTTGCCAGAATCGAAAAATCTCCATTGGAATCTGTGACGGCTGATTTTTCATTTACCAAATTCACCAGATTTATGCCTTCAACGTTATTGCCGTTTGCAACAACTCTTCCCTTTATCATTTTTTCTTGCGAAAGGGCGACATAAGAAACCAAAAAAGTAAGGAGTAAGATTTTATTGCTTTTCATCAGACTGCAACTTATTGTATTCTACTGCAAGTTCATTGATCCAAAAAGTTGCCAGTGTTTTGTTTTTTCCCCTAACGGCACTTGCGAATTTAAAATCTTCGATACAGAAGTATTTGAATGCCATGATGTAATCAGGATTGATTTTAAGGGTTTGCGTATAAAATTCATCATCGAAAAGATCATTTACTTTTTCCAGAAGTATTTGTTTTTTCTCTACCGAAATATTCTGCTTAAGTCTTTTGGTCCTGCCCGACATTAAATTAATTAGCGGGTCGAGCAGTCCCGTGGTGGCCGTCCTCAATTTTCTTTCTGCCGGGGTGTAAACTTTTGCAGGCTTTGATAAAATGCCTAAAGAAACAGCATTAATGTTGTTGTATTTTGTAATTTCTACTTCATCCAGCTGATTGGCTTTGGGTATCATCTCAATGATAACTACTTCCGATTTCAGGTCGTCAGCATCAATAATTTTTCGCTTGTATTCGAAATTCAAAGCAGACAGAACCAGCAAATCGTCTTCTTTTGCCAGAATGCGAAATTCTCCTGCTGCGTTTGTAACGGCTGATTTTTCATTAACCAGATTGACTACATTAATTCCTTCAACATTGTTGCCACTGCCTGTAACTTTTCCGCGGATTATTTTTTCCTGTGAAAAAGTAAAGTGCACTACAAATAAAAAGGCAAAAAGAAAGCTAGTTTTCATCTGAAATCAATTTAAGATATTCCTTTGAAAGCCTGGCCAGTTCAAACTCTGACTTTATCTTATTTTTATCTTCTAATAACCTTACAAAATTCTCATCACCTATACTGTATAATTTAAAACCTTGTATGTAGTTTTCAGGTATTTTAAGATGTCCTAAAAAATAGTCATCCTGAAACATATCTTCTACCTTTTTCAACAAAAATTCCTGCTGTTCGATTTGCACTTCTTTCTTAAGACGTTTTGTTTTTCCGTTTATTGCATTTAGTACCGGATCCAAAGGAAATTGTCCAAACAGAAGGCCAACCAAATGGACCGGCTTAAAATCACCAGCCGTCCTGAGTCTGCGTTCTGCAGGAGTATATCTTTTTGCAGGAGTTTCCAAAATTCCCAATTCAAAAGCATCAAGATCCTTATACTTTGTAATCTCTACTTCGTCAAGGCTTGTTGTTTTTGGAATCACATTAACAGTAATCGCACCAGCAAGGATGTCTTCTTTGCTAATGATTTTTCTTTTGTACTCGAAATTTATAGCTGAAAACACCAGTAAATCGTCTTCTTTTGCCGAAATAAAAAACTCACCCTTTTCATCTGTAACTGCTGATTTTTCATTAACCAGATTAACCACATTAATACCGCCTACATAGTTTCCATCTGCCATTACCTTTATTAGCAGAAGTTTCTCCTGTGATTGTGAAAACAACATTCCTGCCGATAGCAGAAAAAGCAAAAGCGTGTAATTATTTCTTTTCATCGGCAAGCAATCCCCTATATTTTTCTGCCAGTTTTATGATTGATACTTCAAGAGCGGTTTTATTGTTTTGGTCTAATGCCTTGCTAAACTCTTCATCGCCTACAATGTAGTATTTAAAGCCATTGACATAGTCTTTCGGAATATCGAGGCTTTCTGTATAATAAGCCTCGTCAAAAAAATTATCCAGCTTTTCAAGCCTGGCTATTTCTCTCTCTACCTGAACTCCTTTTTTAAGCGTTTTTGTTCTACCTGATAAGAAATTAAGAATGGCATCGTTACTGATACCCAAACCTTGTATTAGTTCCACAGGCTTTGACGCCGTCCTCAACTTTCTTTCTGCCGGTGTATATTTTTTCACTCCCTGCACTACCGAAAATTCATCACTTTTTTCAACCACAACTTCCTGAAGCTCTGTCACCTCAGGCTTCATCACAATTTCAACATTTCCTGAATTGAATTCGTCTTTTGTAATCGTTTTTCTTTTGTGTTCAAGATTGGCTCCCGACAAAATCAGCACGTCACCTGTTCTGGCATAAATGTAGAATTCTCCTTTTGCATTCGTTCTGGTCTGGGTGGCATTCGAAAAATTAACTACTTCAATATCATCAACCGGAACTTGTCCTGCTGTTATTTTTCCATATATTTTTTTATTCTCCTTACTCTGCGAAAACGCAATTTGAGAAAGCAGTATGAGTAGTATTAAAAAGTAATTATTTTTCATTGGTTATGGTTTGAATATATGTTTTGGCAATCTCTCCTAATAAAAATGTCGCCATTGCTTTATTTTTACTGTTCAGATTTTTTACTAATCGTTCGTTTTCAACCGCATAATACAAAAATCCTTTGACATTTTCGGCAGGGATTTTAAGTTTTTTCGTATAGTATTCTTCTTCAAACAAATCCTCCAGCTGGCTTATCCATTTCTCTCTTTTTTCTACTTCCAGTTCTTTCTTGAGCATCGAAGTCCTTCCGGACATCAGGTTTAAAAGCGGGTCGAGAGTAAATGAATTATTTAGTCCTACTTTAGGATCTACACCTGTCGCTGTTCTTAATTTTCTTTCGGCCGGTGTATAGACCTTGGCGGGCTTGGGTATAATTCCTAAATCGTAAGCATTGATATTTTTATATTGCACGACTGTTACTTCATCCAATTGATTTACCATAGTTTCCAGCTTCACAAAGAACAATTCTTTCTCAAAATCAGCCTGGCTGACTTCCACAATTTTACCTTTGAACTGGATAGACGAAAACATTAATGAATCTCCTTCTTTGGCCTGAATCGAAAAATAACCGCCTTCTTTGGTTACTGTTTCTTTTTCTGAAGACAGGTTCAGGACATAAATCCCATCAAGATTGGAAGCAGATGCCATAACTTTCCCTTTCAGGTTTTTTCGCTCGGAAACCTGTGAAAGCACCGAAGGAGAAACAGCTATAAAAAAAGAACATAAAAATATTTTTTTCAGCATAATGAATTGAGGGATAAGTTTGTCAGGTAAAAATATCTTATCACCTCCCAAATTATTGCCAACGACCTAATAAATTTGTGTTAATAATAAAGTTAGCATTCTACTGCTTTATAATTTCCAACCTTGCTAACTTTACGTCATAAAATCATATTAAAATGAAAAATCTGATTATAGCGAGTACCTCAACATTACACAACGGAGGTTATCTCGAATATCTTTTGCCGGAACTTTCTGTTCACTTCAAAAATGTGTCGGAACTTGTCTTTATACCTTATGCCAGACCAAGTGGTATATCACATGACGAATATACTGAAAAAGTACGTCAGGCTTTTTCTAAAATCAACATTAAAGTAAAAGGCCTGCATGAATTTGAAGACCTGAAAGAAGCCCTAAAACAAGCGGAAGGAATTTTCACAGGTGGCGGAAACACTTTTTTATTAGTAACACAGCTTTATCGTCATGACCTGATGACTTTGCTGTCTGAAACATTAAAAAAAGGTACTCCTTATTTAGGAACCAGTGCCGGAAGCAATATAACCGGACTGACAATGCAGACTACTAATGATATGCCTATTATTTATCCGCCAAGTTTCCAGACTTTGGGCATGATTCCATTTAACCTCAATCCGCACTATCTCGACCCGGACAGCAACTCAACACATATGGGCGAAACACGGGAAACAAGAATAAAAGAATTTCATCAATTCAACACTTTACCCGTTTTAGGGCTTAGGGAAGGAAGTTGGCTGGAAGTAAGAAACGAAACCATAACCTTAAAAGGAAATCTGAAAGCACGCCTTTTCAGACAAAACCAGCAACCTGAAGAATTAGAAAGCGGAAGTGATTTGAGTTTTCTGAACTAGCAACATTTAATGCCCCCTGAAGTTCATAGAACTTTGCGCCTCTGCGAGTAATTATTTCACGCAAAGGCGCAGAGGCGCAAAATACAAACCCCTAAATTTATTGGAAATCTATTTCTGATAAAATTTTGGAAATAAAAAAACCTCAAGCTTTCACTTGAGGTTTTATTTTTAGAGCGGAAGACGAGGCTCGAACTCGCGACAACCAGCTTGGAAGGCTGGAGCTCTACCAACTGAGCTACTTCCGCATTTCTACGGTGCAAATATAAGCAATAAGTTTTTTCAGTTGCAAGTTTTTTTTCAAAAAAAATACAATCTTTTTTTCGCAATCTTTGCACAAATAAGCTTTTCGACCGCTAAGAGTTTTATTATTAAATTGTTATATTTTACAATACCGCCCAAAAAATTTTAAAAGAAAAATGGAAACTATAAAAGAAATACCCGCATTAGATACATTTTCTGTCCGACATCCCGTTTTACGACCCGGAAAACCGATAGAAACCTGCCATTTTGAAGGCGATAATTCAGAATCTACAAAACATTTTGGCTTATTCAGCAATGAAAAACTTGCAGGCATTGCTTCCCTGTTCATACATCCCACTCCTTTCTTAGAAGAAAAATTACAATTTCAACTAAGAGGCATGGCCATATTGCCGGAATTTCAGAAAAAAGGATTTGGCGAAGCTTTAGTAAAGCATGCAGAAAATGATGCCCGGGCACGTGGCGGAAAAATTATCTGGTTTAATGCACGGGAAATTGCGGTTGGATTCTATAAAAAACTCGGATATGAAATTATTGGAGAGCCTTTTGACATAGCCGTTATTGGTAAACATTATGTAATGTACAAAAAGTTAGATACCGTATAAAAATTTACCGGGTACTTCGCAACTTGAAACTTTTTGAGTAACTTCACACAAGTCCTTGTACAATTCTTTGGTTATGTATCGATTTTTTCTCATAACGGCATTATTGCTTCTTCTGGTTTCCTGCAAGGAAAAAGAAATCGCTTATACCCCACCTTTAAATAAGGATACAGGAGATGTGACCAAACACGAACCCAGAAGTTATGATATTGATTCCGCTTATGTAGCAAGCTTTGAGAATGATTCGCTTACTTCATTTTACAGGATGAATGGTTTCAAAACTGTATGGAATACGTCAAAAAACAGACAGCTCATCATTGAAGAACTTTTAAGAGTTGACAAGGAAGGTTTAGAACCTAAAGATTACAATTCCTACGAGTTGGAGCGTCAGGAAAAAAGCCTGTCTTCATTAACCGAAAAAGAAATCGTAAGCTATGACGTGCAGATGACACTTGCCATTCAAAAATATCTTCTGCACCAGACCCGCGGCAAACTAAATCCAAAAGAACTTTATGCGGATTGGGATTTGATTCCTAACCAGGCAAAAATCAATCAGCTATTAACAGATGCCAGCAATGGTGATTCACTACAGACTATTATTGAAAAAGCAAAACCAAACCATATTGTCTATAAAAAACTAAAAGAAGCGTTGGTGCTCATCGATAAATTCCCAACCGATACGCTTAAAAAAATAGAAGTTGCCGGAAAATTAAAAGTAAATGATACCAGCCAATCAATCATAAATATCAAAAAAAGACTGATGTACTGGAGAGACATGACACCACAAGATTCTCTTACCAATCTTTACGACCCCGAAACTGAGAAAGGAATCAAGAGATTCCAGTCCAGACATGGGCTTGTAGCAGATGGAGTCATTGGCCCGAGTACGGTCATGGCACTAAATATTCCTAAAAATGTGCGGAAAGAACAAATCATTGCCAATCTGGAACGCTGGCGATGGTTCCCTAAGAATATGGGAGAGCACTATATTATTATCAATATCCCTGATTACAGGCTCTATACGGTTTTTAAAAATGATACGACCAGAACACATAATGTGATTGTTGGCACTTCTAAAAGGAAAACACCCATATTGAGTTCTAAATTGAGTTATGCCGTATTCAATCCTACATGGACTGTCCCTCCTACAATTTTAAAGGAGGATATAATACCTGCCACAACAAAAAACCGAAACTATCTCACGAAAAAAAACATTACTGTTTATGACAAAAACGGAAAAGAGGTAAGCTTAACGAGCTGGGATCCTGAAAAAGCACTGAACTATCGCTACGTGCAAAGTCCCGGCACTTATAATTCATTAGGAATGGTAAAAATAATGTTTCCGAATAATTTTACGGTTTACCTGCATGACACGAATCACAGGGAATATTTTGACAAAACTAACCGTTCACTTAGCTCCGGTTGCGTCCGGGTTCAAAATCCGTTGGAGCTGACAGAGTACCTGTTAGACGATAAGAAAAACTGGAGTCTTGAAAAGATTACCGAAACCCTGAAAAGAGAAAAAACTCAAAATGCGAAAATTAAAAAAGAAATTGCCATTCACCAGCTATATTGGACAGCATGGAGTAATGGCAATAGTTTACAATTCAGGCCTGATATCTACACCTTAGACAGCAGTCTGTATCTTAAATTACGAGATTAATTTAGTTGCTGCTTTATAATTAGCAGAAGGATGGTAGATAAAAAGGCACGATTTATCTTTAATCACATTGATAACTTCTTTTGTAATTCCAACCGGTAATGCAGGGCATCCCTGGCTTCTTCCAAGTCTTCCGTGAGTTTTTATAAAAGATTCTGCCACATAGTCGGCACCATGAACGACAACCGCTCTGCTTCTGGCGTTATCATTTATACCTTTCTCTAATCCATCAAGGCGTAACGAAAGACCGTGTTTTCCCTGATAAACTTCTCCGGTGGCATAAAATCCAAGACTGCTTTTGTTAGAAGAAGATGCATTTGAAAACTCTTTTGCATATTCTTCGCCTGTATTTCTGCCATGGGCAACAAGTGAATTATAAAGTACCGTATTGGTTGACATGTCAATAATCCACAATCTCTTGGAATTGGAAGACAGACTAAAATCGATAATTGTTAATATGTTTTTTGAAACCAGACCTTTCTCTTTCAGTTGGTAAAAACCCTGAAGCGCTTTTGAAAAACTCTCCAATTTTGGTAAAGAAAGATTATTTGAATGCAGTGTGTGGTATAGCTTTTCAGCTTTCATCGAAAAACTTGCTTCGGCTGTGGCTGCAATTAATTTTTCTGGCTCTGTAGGTTTGCTCACATTTGTTGTAAATGAAGCAAAAAAGTACATGAAGACGGGTAAAAACTTGTAAATCATTGAAATTCTAATGGGTTAAAATTGACTTGGGGAGCGCCAAAAGTATTAAAAAAAATTTATTCTCAAAATTTATTACTCTTAAAATGAGGTATTTAACAAAATTAACCTTTTTTTAATTTTAGTGTAACAGAGATTATAACGCACAAAATTCAAAAATATTGCAAAGTAATTGTGTATGTATATTTTATGGCTATTTTTGCTATATAAACACGCACAAATGGGCAAACCGTTTTCACTGATTTTACTTTTTTTCGCAATCATTTCTACTTTCGACTCCTATGGTCAGAGAAAAAACCTGCAAGCAAAATCAATTTCCGAAAACATTTCCATTGACGGTAAACTTAATGAGGCCATTTGGAATACTGCTCCGGTCGCTACCGATTTTTTAATGCTCGAACCCGATAACGGAAGGCCAATAAGTCCAAACAAAAAAACGGATGTTCGCATATTATATAACAATGACGCCATTTATGTAGCCGCCACACTCTATGACGATGAACCCAAAAAAATACTAAAAGAGCTAACCCAAAGAGACAATTTTGGAACAGCAGACCATTTTGGAATTTTCATCAACGGATTTAATGACGGCCAACAGGATTTCCGCTTTTTTGTAAGTTCATCGGGCGTGCAGATGGACTGTCTTGCGACTGAAGGCGGTGAAGATTATAGCTGGGATGCCATTTGGGACAGCGAAGTTTCCATTACAGAATATGGCTGGGTCGTTGAGATGAAAATTCCATATGCGGCACTGCGTTTTTCTAATGATGAAAAACAGACATGGGGTCTTAACTTCTACAGGGAAATAAAAAGAGACCGCCAGAAATATACTTGGAATCTGATTGATATGAAAATTGGAGCCGCGCTTCCTCAAACCGGCCAACTGGAAGGTATTGAAAATATAAAACCGCCCACGAGACTCTTTTTTATACCCTATTCTTCTTTCTATGTAGAAAACAATAAGGAAGGAACAGATAATAAATTTAAGGCCGGAATGGACATCAAATATGGCATCAACGATTCTTTCACATTAGACGCGATTCTGGTTCCTGATTTTGGACAGACAAAATATGATAATGTCGTATTGAATTTAGGACCTTTTGAACAGCAGTTCAATGAAAACCGCCCTTTTTTTACGGAAGGAACTGACCTCTTTAACAAAGGAAACTTATTATATTCCCGCAGAATTGGAGGTAGCCCCTCCACGTACCTGTATTCTTCAGATGAAAATGTTATTGCCAGTAATCCATCTACTGTCAACCTCATTAATGCCATAAAAATTTCAGGAAGAACCTCTTCAGGACTCGGAATTGGCGTACTGAATGCTGTTACTGAAAAAACATACGGAACTTTAAGAAACACACAAACCAATGAAACCAACAGAGTGGTCGTAGAACCACTTACCAACTATAATATTTTGGTTTTAGACCAGAGATTTAACCAGAATTCATCTGTAGCACTCGTAAACACTAACGTAACCCGCAATGGTGAATTTCGTGATGCAAATGTTTCTGCTTTGGTTTATGACCTGAACACTAAAAACAACAAATTCAATCTCACGGGAGATTTTAAATACAGCTATATCAACGAATATGGCGATAATGACAATCTGAATGGCATCAATACCGCCATACAAATTGGAAAAAAAGGAGGAAAATGGAGATATAATACCGGAGCTACATATGTTTCCAAAGAGTATGACGCCAACGACCTCGGCATCACTTTTATTAATAATTTCCATTCGGGTTATGTCAACCTGGGCTATAGAATTTTGAATCCAAATTCCGTTTTCAATACTTTTAAGATTAACACAAATTATTACGCCGAATTCCAAAATACTACGGGCCGCCTGCAAAAAGGTGAAATAAATATTGACTTTACTTCAACAAGCATAAAAAATGATTATTATGCCATTTCTGTCTATATCAGCCCACTGGAAACGTATGATTTTTATGAGGCACGTGTTAACGAACGCTTTGTGAATCTTCCTAAAAATGTTTATTCTTCATTTTATTTCTCCTCCAATTACAACAGGAAATTTGCCCTTGATTTCAACCCTTACTTTACCGTAACAAGTGAAAAAAACCGTGTTTCCTATGGTTTAAAAATAGCACCCAGATATCGATTTAGCGACAAACTGCTTATGAATTATATGATTGAGGCTTACAACCAGAATAGTGACAGAGGATGGGTGGCTTTTGATGGTGATGCTATTATTTTTGCCGAACGCGACCGCAGGACATTGACTAACGAATTGGGTTTAAAATATTCAATGAATCCAAAAATGACTTTAAATCTGGCGGCCCGCCATTATTGGTCATATGCAGAAAATAACCAATATTTAACACTTCAAAACGACGGTAGCTTAACATCAAATAGTACTTTTACAGTAAATAAAAATTCGAATTTCAGCACCTGGAATTTTGACCTTTCCTATTCATGGTGGTTTGCTCCAGGAAGCCAGATTTCGGTACTTTACAGAAACAATGCTACTGATAGCAGAACAGAGATTGACAGGAGACTCGGAAACAATTTTAAAAACCTTTTCAACAACAACCTGAACAACATCCTTTCAATCAGCGTCAGATATTTTATTGACTACAATTCGATTAAAAACAAGTTTTAGATGAACAAAAAAGTAATCCTAATGATATTGGATGGATGGGGCAAATCTCCTGATCCAAAAGTTTCTGCAATAGACAATGCAAATACACCTTTCATTGACAGCCTGTATACAAAATATGCCAACGCTCAACTAAGAACAGACGGCCTTAATGTTGGCCTTCCGGAAGGTCAGATGGGTAATTCTGAAGTAGGACACATGAATTTAGGTGCCGGCAGGATTATCTACCAGGATTTGGCCAAAATTAATCTGGCCGTCCAACATAAAACCCTGCAACAGGAAAAAGCATTGATTGATGCTTTTCATTATGCCAAACAGAACAATAAAAAAGTTCACCTTTTGGGATTAGTATCAGACGGAGGAGTGCATTCCCATATTGACCATGTAAAAGGCCTGATTGACGCAACCCAGGACTTCGGACTTGAAAATGTATATGTCCACGCTTTTACTGATGGTAGAGATGTTGACCCGAAATCAGGAATATTTTTTATTTCGGCACTGGAGAAGCATATGGAAAACACTTCCGCAAAACTGGCCTCTATCGTTGGGCGCTATTATGCAATGGACCGCGACAAACGTTGGGAAAGAGTAAAAAAAGCCTATGATTTGCTGGTAAACGGAGTAGGAATTCATTCTCAAAACGCGGTTAGCAGTCTGCATGACAGCTATGAAAAAAACATAACCGATGAATTTATCGAGCCTATTGTTATGGTTGATGAGAATAACAATCCTATCGCAACCCTACAAAATGATGATGTGGTCATTTTCTTTAATTTCAGAACCGACCGAGGCAGGCAACTAACAGAAGTGCTCACACAGTTTGATTGCCATGAACAGAACATGCACAAACTCAATCTGTACTATGTGACAATGACAAATTATGACGATAGTTTTGTTGGGATACATGTAATTTATGATAAAGAAAACATCACCGAAACGCTGGGTGAAATTTTAGAAAAAAACCATAAAAAACAAATCCGTATAGCCGAAACTGAAAAATACCCACACGTGACCTTTTTCTTCTCCGGCGGCAGGGAGTTACCTTTTGTAGGCGAAACCCGAATTTTGAAAAATTCTCCAAAAGTGGCCACCTATGACCTGAAACCTGAGATGAGCGCTTATGAATTGGCAGACGCGCTAGTTCCTGAACTCGAAAAAGAAGAAGTTGATTTTGTGTGCCTTAATTTCGCGAACGGCGACATGGTTGGCCATACCGGCGTTATGGAAGCCGCTATCAAAGCATGTGAAGCGGTAGACAAATGCGCTGAAAAGGTCATCACAACTGCTTTAGCACACAATTATACAACAATTGTCATTGCAGACCACGGAAATTGCGAGACGATGATTAACCCGGATGGTTCACCTAATACTGCTCATACTACAAATCCCGTTCCGATTATCCTGGTTGACAAAGATTTAAAACACATAAACAATGGTATTCTGGGCGACATTGCTCCTACCATTCTGGACTTGATGGGCATTCAAAAACCTGAGGTCATGACCCAGCATTCACTGCTATAAAACAAGCTTTTTATAAAATAAAAGGGAATTCTATTTTTTAAGTGGAATTCCCTGTTTTTATTACAATCTATTTGTTAATTAACAGATAGACAGAAGAATATTGTTATGATTTATAAAAAAATAAAAATAAACTGATTATTTTCGCGTTGAAAACAATTAAATTTCACACGTTGTTTCTTTCCAAAGCATGAAATCATTGAACAGACTTTTACTTATTATTCTTTTTCTAACAGCAGAAATGGCCTACTCCCAGGGCGGTGCTCCATCATGTGCCGAATTACAGGCTAATTTTGAGCGTTATCAATCCTGTGCAACCAGTATTCCTTTTACTAATTCAACCAACAATACCAGTGGCGAAACTTTTACCACAACTTGTATACGACAGAATTTTAGAGGACCTACGTGGTTTTTCATGAAAATAAAGACGAGCGGAGATATCTTTTTGCAAATTTCACAAGTTAATAATGCAGGTGCTTCCACTGATGTTGATTTTGTATTATGGGGTCCCTTTTCAGAGATGAGAGATATTTGCAGTCAATTAAACATTTCTAAAGAAGTAGATTGCAGTTGGTTACCAGATGGCATAGAAAATGTGGCAATACCTAACGCTAATGCCGGAGAAATATACATTCTCTTAGTCGACAATTATTCCAATTCTCGAGGTCAAATTACAATTACACAGACCGGAGGCGCTGGAAGTTCCGATTGCAGCTTTCTTTCCTCAGTCAAAATAAAAGACAATACCGGAAACGATATTACACAATTAAATTACTGCAAACCTGACACGAAAGACCTTGTTGCTACAATTGATGTTACCGATTTTCCAGGAAACACAAGCGATTTAAGATTTAACTATAAATGGTATAAAGACGGAATATTGCTTACAACAATTGCAAATTCACTTTCCAACACCAATACACTCACCGTTTCTGATAGCGGACTTTATAAGGTCGAAACCACAGCATATGACAGTACGGATCCGACGGTCAATCAGAACGACCTTCAGGTAAGCGATGCTGAAATTGACCTGAAATTCTTTACAGCCCCAAACATGACGTTGCAAAATACAAATACGCAATGTTTGGCCAGTAATCCGGTTCTACAAACCATTGACAACAACACAATAGTACAGACATATACTTACGAATGGTTTCGGGGTGGGATTTCGATACCGGGAGCAACCGGTTCTACTTTCACGCCAACCCTGCCTGGAAATTATTTTGTAAGGATTTCAAATCCGGGTTGTGCCCCATTTGACTCAAATATTATTGCTATATATGAATCTCCTCAGGTTACTATAACAGACAATCAGACAATTTGTGAGAATGACACCTATCAAATAACTTCTACCATCGCTAATGCTGCCAATCTTACCAATGTAACTTATCAATGGTATAAGGATGGGAATTTAATTCCGGGAGCGACATCAAGTTCTTATATTGTTTCTCTAGCAGGTCAAAATGCGGGTACAACGTCATCTTATGTTGTGGAAGCAACAGAACAGGGACTATGCACCACAACATCAAACCCGGTAGCTATTACACTTAACGCAAAGCCTCTTTTGAGCACGCCTGTAGCCTTGCAACAGTGTGATTATATTTCACCAAACAATGACGGGTTTGCCACTATAAATCTTACGCAGGCCTATAACGCCCTGACAAATGGTGATTCGGCACTTGTCTTAAGCTATTTTTTAGATGCAGGATTAACCCAGCAGATAACCACACCTAATTCCTTTACCAATACAGTTGCTTTCTCACAGAACATTTATGTTACTGCCATAAATCCGTCACATATTCCAATTTGTACTTCAAATGTGGCAATAATCAATCTTTCTGTTAATCCAACCAGTGTTGCGACTTATACAGACATGGCACCTGTTTGCCCGGAATTGAATGCTAATTACGGATTCGTTGATTTCAACTCAAAAAGGGCTGCCATAAAAGCATCCTCTTTCCCTACAACTACTGTAGACATTGCTTTTTACATTAATGAAACGGACGCATCAGTAGAAGAAAACGCATTAACCAATACCTCTCAGATACCTGTCGGGATTTCAACAATTTATACACGAATAGAAACCAATAATAATTGTGCCGGAATAGGAACTTTTAAAGTTCAGGTATATGCCGGCCCGGCACAGAATGCAATTACTCCAATCAATGCCTGTCAAACTGAAACCATTATTCTGGCGAATAAAGACAGCGAAATATTGGCCAGCCAAACTCCAACCGTGAGCGTTAGTTATTTTAATACGTTTGATAATGCACGTACCAATACGGCTGCCATAAACAAAAATACCGCCCTGCCTCTCACTGTAGGAACTAAAGCAATTTTTGTACGACAGTTCGATATGGCCACACAATGTGTTTCGGTAGTGAGTTTCGATATCAATGTGTTTGCAAATCCGACCATCACTACTCCTGACCCGATTACGATTTGCGGCAGCAATACCGCTGATTTTAATCTTGACAGCAGAATTCCTCAAATTACTTCCGGAAACACAAATTACAGGGTTTTCTTTTACGAAACTCCTGCCGATTTAGCTGCCGACACGCCTATTACTGCTACGAATCCTTACAATTCGGTTTCAAAAACAATCTCAGTTAAAGTTGTCGACCCAACCGGAAATAACTGTTTCTCAACAACAACTCTTCGATTAAACGTTGTAGGAAGTCCGGGCAGCACAACCAATCCGGATATTATCCAGGCTTGTGATGACAGCGGATTCTATCCGTTTAATCTTACCCAAAGGCAGTCCCAGATGGCTGGAACAACTCCTTTGAATACGATTCAGTTCAGATATTACATTCGTGAACAGGATGCATTAAGCAATTCCAACAATGCGATTCCTGCTCCTGAGAATTTCACCAATACTGTTGCCGACTATCAAAAAATATATGTACGTCTGAACAGCACCGTAAATATTGGAAGCGAAAACGGGGAAGCTTGTTTCAGAATACTCGAATTGGAATTGTTTGTAAGGCCATTCCCGGCCAATAATATACAAGAGTATCCTTATAGAATATGCAAGGACATCTACAATAATGTAGTTACTCCGGCATTTATAGATACGCAATTATCTGAAACCGATTACGATTTTGAATGGTATACCGGTCATGATGCGGTTGCTTCCAACCGAATCTCTTCTGAAACAGGAAGTACCTTCACTACCTCAGTACAGGGAGATTATTCCGTTAAGATAATAAACACAACGAATACGGCTCTTTGCGCCCAAATTATCAATTTTACGGCCAAAAACTCGCTGATTCCTTTTTCAATAACAGGTGACCCTTCAGAACAAATTACCTTTGAGTCTGACAGCAAAGTTACCGCAATTGTTACACCACAATCACCCGATTTCCAATACATGATTGATGATAACGGGTGGCAGGACAGTAATGTATTCCATAATATTAAAGAAGGAATTCATCTCTTAAAAGTGAGAAACAGATACGGCTGCGGCGAAATCAGCACCCGCATTGTAATAGTCGATTATCCAAGATATTTTACTCCAAACGGTGACGGATTTAACGACACGTGGAATATTGGCGGAAGAACGTCATTAGACATTTCAAACGTCTACATTTTTGACCGCTACGGAAAAATCCTGACCGACCTACGTCAAAACGGCTTTGGATGGGATGGTACTTTTAATGGTCGCCCAATGCCTTCAGACGATTACTGGTTCAAAATCATTTATCAAAAAGACGGGGTAAAAAAGGAATTCAAAAGCCACTTCACTTTAAAACGATAAAATACACAAACTGCCTCAAGGGCAGTTTTTTATTTGCTCCGGTTTCTAATCAAATAAAAATAGTATTTTTGCAAACTGATAAAATTCCAATTTATGATTATCCAAAAAACCAGAGAAGAAATTGAGTTGATGCGCGAAAGTGCTCTTTTGGTTTCAAAGACACTAGGCATGATTGCAAAAGAAATCAAGCCAGGAGTCACAACCTTGCACCTTGATAAACTAGCGGAAGAATTTATTCGTGACCATGATGCTGTTCCTGGCTTTTTAGGATTGTATGGCTGTCCTTCTTCAATTTTAACCAGCGTTAATGACCAGGTTGTTCATGGCTTGCCTACTAACCGCCCGATAGAAGAAGGTGATGTTGTTTCTGTAGATTGCGGTGTTTTAAAAAATGAATTTTATGGTGACCATGCCTATACTTTTGAAATTGGAGAAGTAGCTCCGGAAACCAAAAAACTGTTACAAGTGACCAAAGAATCGCTGTATGTTGGAATACGCGAATTTAAAATTGGAAACCGTGTAGAAGACGTAGGAAATGCCATTCAGAAATATACAGAAGCACATGGTTATGGCGTAGTTCGCGAATTGGTTGGACACGGTCTGGGCAGAAAGATGCATGAAGACCCGGAAATGCCTAACTACGGGAAACGCGGTCGCGGAAAGCTGTTTGTTGAAGGAATGGTAGTCGCTATCGAACCGATGATTAATCTGGGAACTAAAAATATCAAGCAATTGAAAGACGGCTGGACAATTGTTACTGCCGACAGAAAACCAAGCGCCCATTTTGAGCATGATGTAGCATTAATTGACGGAAAGCCTGAACTGCTTTCTACATTTGCCTATATATATGATGCTTTGGGAATAAAAAGCGACGAAGAAAACGAATTCAGAAGACAGCCTTTGGTGATTTCCTAATGAAAAAAATTTTCAGATTCGTCTTAAATACTATCCCGAGGCCGGTATTAATCCGCCTGAGTTATGTCATTCGCCCAGTTCTTGCTTTTACCTTAAAAGGAAAAAAATATACGGACCCGATTGATGGAAAAAGCTTCAGGAAATTCCTGCCTTATGGTTATGGTACGCAACGCAACAATGTGCTTTCTCCAAGTACTTTATCATTGGAAAGACACAGGCTCCTTTGGCTCTATCTGAAAAACGAAACCGATTTTTTCACCGCACCTAAGAAAGTATTGCATTTTGCTCCGGAACAGGCATTTTACAAAATCTTCAGAAACCAAAAGAATCTGGACTATACAACAACCGATTTACTGTCGCCTTTGGCCGATGTAAAAGCGGACATCTGCAATTTGCCTTTTGAAGACAATTCATATGATGTAATTCTTTGCAATCACGTTTTGGAACACATTCCTGACGACACCAAAGCAATGCAGGAATTATTCAGGGTGCTGAAGCCCGGAGGAATGGGGATTTTCCAGATTCCGCAGGATTTGAAAAGGGCAACTACATTTGAAGACGATTCCATCACCGATCAAAAAGAACGTGCGAGAATTTTTGGCCAGTATGACCACGTACGTGTTTATGGAAGAGACTATTTTGACAAATTAAGAAGTATCGGATTTACTGTAAACGAAGAAGATTATACCAAAAAGATAGGTCCGGAACTGGTAGAAAAATACTGTCTGGCTCCCGGAGAAATAATTCCCGTGTGTTACAAATAACAATAACCGAATACCATAAAAAAGCCTGATGGAAATCCATCAGGCTTTTGCTTAATCCAATCAAGATTTAGCTTTTTTCAGGCATTAATATACCCACAACCTTATCTTTTGTAAGATACTTTTTCGCTACATCCTGAATGTCTTTTGCAGTGATTGCATTCACCTTCTCTTCTACTTTCAAGATGTCTTCCGGATTGGTTCCGTTAACATAAGAGCGGTTAAAATTAGACAGCCAATACCTGTTTTCCTTAATATCCTTTTTATAATCCAACAGTTCAGCCTCCTTGAATTTCGTTACATCGGCAGGCAGTGGCCCGTTATCAATTATTTTCTGTAATTCTCTTAACGCAGAAGCCGTAAGTTTTTCAGCATTATCAGGTCCGCATGGGAAGTTAATTGAGAAATTATAAGAACCATTCGGAACTTTACTCATGCTTCCTCTGGCACTGATTCCATATACGCCACTTTCATTCTCTCTCAATTCTTCAACCAATTTAATAGAAAGCACTTCACCCAGCGCCTGCATTGCCAAAGCTTCTTTTGGGCTGTATTCAGCGTCTCCATAATACATTATTGTAACTGTACTCTTTGGATCTGTACCTTTATTTACAATTTTCTTATGCTCGCCTTTAAGCATTCTGTAACCAACATCAACGGCCTTTTCTTTCTTGTCATTTGATGGCAAAGCAGCCAGATATTTTGCAGAATACTCCTCAATCTTTTTATCATCTATATTACCCACAAAGAAAAACTCGAAATCTGCAGCATTTGCAAAACGCTCTTTGTATTTGTTATAAGCCAATTGGTAATCTGTAGTTTCCCATGCTTTTTCGTCCGGTATCATACCAAAGAATCTTGGGTTGTCTTTAAGCAGGTATCCGTATAATTCCTGTTGGAAATAGAAACCTGGCTGTGATGCCATGTTTTTGAAAAATGCAGATTGCTTTTGCTTATAACCTTCAAAGGCATCTTTGTCATAATTCAAATCTGTAATATAAGCCACAGTCATCTGGAACAGATATTCCAAATCTTTTGGCGTAGCACTTCCTCTAAGTCCTTCGGTTGTATTTCCAATATATGGATTTACGTTTGCTACTTTTCCAGACATAAATTTATTGATGTCATTCTCTTTCAATCCGGAAAAACCTGCCTGAGTCAATCCACCATTTGCAAATTGTGTTTTCTTCAACTCGTCAACCGAATACAGGTTTGTTCCTCCAAAGCTAACAGCATCCATCAAAACCTCATCATTTTTGAAATCGGTTTTCTTGTAGGTTACTTTTGCACCATTGGAAAGGAATAGTGTCGTTGTTCCGATTTTGTCGTTTTTCTCTTTTTTGACAATGGTTCCCGGCTTCAGCTCTTTTCTCAAAAGGCTCGATGCCACTTCAGAATCTGCATATGGAGTAATCTCGGCTGTATTCACTTTTAATGCTCCCAATACTTCCTGTTCTGTCGGTTTTTTCAACCCGTCTTTTTCCGGACCTGTCAAAATCACAACCCTGTTATCTTCTTTAACATAGTCTTTAATCAAACTGTTTACATCCTTCAATTCGATAGCAGGCAATAGTTTTTTAGTCGCATTGTAAGTCCATTCAATACCCGGAACCGGCTCTTTTTGCAAGAAATGTGATTGATATTCTCCCACAAATCTTCGGGATTCTGTTTTGTCCCTGTCGTTATAATCAGATTCGATATTCGCCAGGATTTCTGATTTGGCACGTTCCAATTCACCTTGTGTGAAACCAAACTTTTTAACTCTCTCGTTTTCTGTAACTAAAACTTTTAAGGCATCTACCTGTTTGTCTTCCTGCGACATTGCGAAAGACTGGTAAGCCTCTTTGGTTCTTGCCCATGTTCCGCCATGATAGGAATATCCATAAGTAAATGGAGGTGTAGGTGAATTGGTTAGTTCGTTTAACCTGTTGTTAATCATAGTAGAATACAAACCTTCTACAAGCGATTTTCTAAAGTCATTAACAGTTACGACCTGCTTTGCATTTTCATAATCTTTATAAATCAACTGTACCTGAGCAGCAGAAGCTTCTTTGTCGCTTTCAACCGCTACAAAAGTTTCTTTGTGATTTGGCACATCAAAAATCTTTCTTGGTTTTTCGTTTTTAGGATTCTTGTAGGCCGCAAAATGATCTTTGATTTTCTTTTCCATTGCAGCCACATCAATATCTCCCACCACAATAACGCTCATCAAATTAGGACGGTACCAATCTTTGTAGAAATTGATTAGTTTGTCATATTTGAAGTTCTCAAGGATTTCTTTTTTACCAATTGGAAGACGTTCTGCATAATGCGATTTGTACATCATTTTTGGCATATAGCGCCCCATCATTCTTTTACCGGCTCCAAGTCCAATACGGTACTCTTCCAAAACCACTCCTCTTTCCTTGTCAATCTCTTCCGGTGTCAGAACAGCATTGAAAGCCCAGTCTTCCAGAATCTGGAAACCTTTCTCCAGTTTTTCCGGGTCATCAGAAGGAATTGGAAGGAAATAAACAGTCTCATCAAAACTGGTGTAAGCATTCAAGTGCTGACCAAACTTAACACCTATGCTTTGCAAATAATCTACCAGTTTGTTTTTCGGGAAACGTTTGGTTCCGTTAAAACACATATGTTCCATAAAATGCGCAAGACCTTGCTGGTCGTCGTTTTCAAGAATAGAACCTGCATTGATGACAAGTCTTAAATCTACCTTGTTTTCCGGTTTTGCATTTCTCTTAATGTAATAGGTCAATCCGTTTTCTAATTTTCCTGTCTTCACAGAGGGGTCAAACGGAATTGGACCATCGCCTTTAAGTTCCTGTGCAAAAATTGACACTGGAAAGGCCAACAGAAGCACGAATAGTTTGCTGTAATGTTTCATTAGGTTTGTTATTTATTTGAGTTATAAAACTAAAATTATAACTAGAAACCCACCTATTTATTGTAAAATATTTAACACATTTTATACAATATCTGTTATTTTAGGGTTATTTTTATTTGTTTTTCTACTTCTCAGAAATTTGGCATAATTCTCGCACAATTTTATTTGTCTTATATTTGTTATTATATAAATCCGAAAATCTTTCCGACAGATGAAGAAGAATTATTTTATTATTTTGCTGGCCTGCCTGTTCTCCGGTCTGGTCAAAGCACAAGTTCAAAATGAAATCGACCCGCCATTCAACATAAAAACTGTTTCCTTTGTCCAAAACGGGCAAAATGTAATTCCAATATTCAATCTTCAGGAAGGATTCCAACTGCAATTTGACGACCTTTATGGTAATGAAGCCAATTATTATTATGAAATTGTACACTGCAATTATGATTGGACACCGTCACAACTGGTCAAAAGCGAATACATTCAGGGATTTGACAACCAGCGAATACAGGATTACGAAAATTCCTTTAACACGTTACAGCTTTACTCCCATTACCGACTCCCATTTCCAAATAAATTTACACAGTTTAGGGTGAGCGGTAATTATATCATCAAAATATTGAATGAAGACAGGGATGTTGTTTTTTCAAGAAAATTCATCCTGTATGAAGACCAGGTGTCGGTTCCTTTACAGATAAAAAGAGCCCGCGATGTACGCGACATCAATTACATGCACAATCTTGACTTTGCTATTAAGTCGGCCTCCATTACGTTTATCAATCCGCTGCAAAGTGTGAAGATCATGCTATTGCAAAACGGGCAGTTTAAGGAAGCCATCTACAATATCAAGCCGCAATATACCATCGGAAATGACTTGATTTACAAATACGATAAAGAAACACAATTTTGGGCCGGCAATGAATTCTTATATTTCGACAATAAGGAAATCAGGGCTGTTGTCAACAACATCAATTATGTGAGGGCAAAAGACCTTTATGAGCCGCATCTCTACATTAACAGAGCAAGAGCCAATCAGGTATATACTTATTATCCGGATGTCAACGGAAATTTCGTAGTGCGTAATTTCAACACCCAAAATAATGAAATAGAAGCCGACTATGCCTGGGTGTATTTCACATTAGATGCTCCAAACTACTTTGGAAAAAGCGACATCTATATTAATGGAATGTTTAACAATTATGCGATGAATGATGAAAACCGAATGGATTTCAATCAGAAAACCGGCATGTATGAAAAAGCAATCGTAATCAAACAAGGGTTTACCAATTACCAATATGTCATTGCAGATAAAAAAGGCAAAATAGACCATGCTAATGCCGTTGACGGTAATTTTTACCAAACCGAAAATAATTATCAGGTAATTGTTTATTATCGTGGTATTAATGAAAGATATGACAAAGTGATTGGAAGAGGAACTGCCAATTCCGAAAATATTGTAAATTAAAAAAGCTAAAAAACTGTTTTTAAAACCATTAAGCAAAATTTAGCAACAAAAACACCAATCCAATAGTATAAATTTGTACTTTTGAAACATTATTAGCATTCTATGGTTACGCAAATAACTCGAGGTATTAAAATTTCTGTTTTGACTAGTTTTGAAGGAACTTACTTCAAAAACTATAAGATTCATTTTGCCTTTAGTTATGAAATCACCATTGAAAACCATAGTAAGGATTCCGTACAGCTAATGTCCCGCCATTGGGAAATCTTTGATTCCTTAAACAACAAAGACTTTGTTGATGGTGAAGGCGTCATTGGAAAAAAACCGGTTCTTAAACCTGGCGAATCACACACCTACAGCTCAGGCTGCCTTCTCTCCTCTCCTTTTGGCGCTATGAAGGGCTATTTCAACATGATTAATTTCACCTCAACAAAAAGTTTCAGGGTTATTGTTCCTACTTTCAGGCTGAGCGCACCTTTCGCTTTGAATTAGCCCAAGTCTGTAAAAATTATAAATTCCATAAATCCGGAAGCAGTACCCATATGATTGTTATCAAAATGGTAATTCTTTCAAAGTTCCCTATTGATTTTGTATCTTTGCCGTGCAAAAATTTGATATTATTAAATATAAAAACAAATCAGTATGCCAAAAGGAATTTACAATGTCCCTAAAGCGGTTAACGAAGTAGTTAAGTCTTACGCTCCGGGAAGTCCAGAAAGAGAACAAATCTTAAAAACGTATAAAGAATTATATAATTCAACTGTAGATGTCCCTTTGTTTATTGGCGAAGAGGAAATCAAAACCGGAGACACCAAAAGACTGTTCCCACCATTTGACCACCAACATACTTTGGGTCAATACCACCAGGCTGACAAAGCTCTTGTAGAAAAAGCTATAGCATCAGCTTTAGAAGCGCGTAAAAAATGGGCTACCATGCCATGGGAACACAGAGCTGCTATCTTCTTAAAAGCTGCTGAATTATTGGCTGGTCCATACCGCGCTAAAATCAATGCGGCAACTATGATAGCCCAAGGAAAAACCGTTCACCAGGCAGAAATTGACTCGGCTTGTGAATTCATTGATTTCTTGCGTTTCAACGTGCAGTATATGACTGAAATTTATGCTCAGCAGCCTGTTTCTTCAGAAGGAATCTGGAACCGTTTGGAGCACCGTCCGCTAGAAGGTTTTGTTTATGCTATTACACCTTTTAACTTTACAGCCATTTCAGGAAACCTTCCTTCATGTGTTGCCTTGATGGGTAACGTGGTAGTATGGAAACCTTCTGCAACTCAAATCTATTCAGCAAACGTGATTATGGAAGTTTTCCAAAAAGCAGGATTGCCAAAAGGCGTCATCAACATGATTACCGGAGATTCAGGAATGATTACGGATACCATTTTAGACAGTCCTGATTTTGCCGGAATCCACTTTACGGGTTCAACGGGTGTATTCAACAGCATGTGGGCAAAAATTGGACAAAATATCAGCAAATACAAAACCTATCCTAGAATTGTGGGTGAAACCGGAGGAAAAGATTTCGTATGGGCACACCCTTCATCAAATCCGATTGAAGTAGCAACAGCATTAACACGCGGTGCTTTTGAGTATCAGGGACAAAAATGTTCGGCTGCTTCAAGAGCTTACATTCCTGTTTCCATCTGGAATGCTGTAAAAGACCGTTTTGTTGCTGATGTAAAATCATTCAAAATGGGCTCACCGGAAGACACTTCAAACTTTGTTTCTGCTGTAATTTCAGAATCATCATTCGATAAATTAGCTAAAGCTATTGATGAAGCCAAAGCATCGTCCGAAGCTGAAGTAATTGTTGGTGGTGGTTATGACAAATCTAAAGGATGGTTTATTGAACCAACAGTAATCGTTACTACCAATCCAAAATATGACACTATGGAGACAGAGTTGTTCGGACCTGTATTGACAGTATACGTTTATGAAGACGCTAAATGGGAAGAGTCACTTAAACTGGTTGACGAAACTTCAATTTATGCCTTAACCGGAGCTATCTTCTCTCAAGACCGTTATGCGATTGATGTTGCTACAAAAGCCCTGGTAAACGCTGCCGGAAACTTCTACATCAATGACAAGCCAACCGGAGCGGTTGTTGGACAACAACCTTTTGGTGGCGCGAGAGCTTCCGGAACAAACGACAAAGCCGGTTCTATTTTGAACCTACTTCGTTGGGTTTCTCCAAGAACAATCAAAGAAACATTTATTCCTGCAACTGACTACAGATATCCATTTCTTGGGTAGTGGATAGTTGTCAATCGATAGTCGAAAGTTGTAAAGTCGAAAGATTTAAAGATTTTTGACCACACATAAAAAAAGCCGAATCTGAATTCAGATTCGGCTTTTTACTTTATGCCTTTTTACCTTAATGACTTAGCACTTCAGGACCTTAACACTCACAAACTATCCACTATCCATTATCAACTATAAACTACCCACTACAAACTATCCCTTATATTTAAGCGGTAAATGAACCACTTTTTTAGTCTCAAAAAATTCATTATCAAAAAAAGCGGAAATATTATATTCCGTAGCTTTTGGAAAATCTTTTAATTCTTCTGTCAGGTCGCCGCCTTTCAGATATAAAATTCCGTTTTTGAGTTCGTGTTTCTGCTGTTTTTTGATTTTCAGCCTTACCCAGCTCACAAAATCGGGCATATTGGTAACGGCACGACTAACGATAAAATCAAAATCTCCCTTGACATTTTCCGCACGAATCTGTTCGGCTTTTACATTTTCGAGTTTTAAAGCTTCAGCAACTGCCTGCACCACTTTTATCTTTTTCCCAATAACATCAATCAGGTAAAATTGGGTTTCCGGAAAAAGGATAGCTAACGGAATTCCCGGAAAACCACCGCCTGTTCCCACATCCAGAATAGAAGTCCCCGGCTCAAACTCCTGAATTTTTGCAATTGCCAAAGAATGCAGTATGTGTTTTGTATACAATTCGTCAATATCCTTACGTGAAATAACGTTTATTTTTGCATTCCAATCGTGATAAAGTTCCTCTAATTTTTCAAACTGCTGCTTCTGAATATCAGACAGATTAGGGAAATATTTTAGAATTTCTTCCATTTTTAAAATTTTCACAAAAGTAAACATTTTCAGATTGAAATTTTTTAGGTTTTTATCCGTTTACATAAGCAAGAATCTTTACCTTTGAAGACTTTATTTTGATTAATTATAAATTACCATATGAATACCACAATTCCAACGTTTTCCAAAAATGACAGCTTGAAATTTTTTAGGACCCTAAACACTCGCGTCAACAATTATTTCAAGGAAAATAACATCAAAAAAACCGGAAACTGGAAATTGCATCTCAAGGCGATTATCATGTTCAGCCTTTTTCTAACTCCATATTTCCTGATATTGGCTCTGGACATGCCTTTTTGGCTTATGCTTTTGCTGTCCATCGTAATGGGAATCGGAATGGCCGGAGTAGGTATGAATGTGATGCATGATGGAAATCACGGCTCTTATTCCAATAAATCATGGCTTAATAAAATTATGGGAGGCAGTATATACATTCTGGCAGGAAACGTATACAACTGGCAAGTACAGCACAATGTCCTTCACCATACCTATACCAATATTCACGGACATGATGAAGATTTGGATGCCGGAAAAATCATCCGTTTCACACAAGATGCAAAATGGCACAGATTCCACAAATTCCAACACTACTATTCTGTTTTCTTATACGGTTTGCTGACATTCAACTGGGCAATCACAACCGATTTCAGACAGATGAAAAACTACCTCAGAAGAAAACTTTCCTATGGTGAGCCTCAAAGCCCTGTCAAATTATGGACCGTTTTGGTTATCACAAAAATCATCTACATTTCCATATGGCTGGCACTTCCAATGATATTAGGAATTTCCTGGTGGAAAGTTCTTTTAGGATTTCTGGTGATGCATTATACAGCCGGATTGATTTTAAGCATTATTTTCCAGTTGGCACACGTAGTAGAAGAAACGGCTAATCCTGTTCCAAATGATGAAGGGGAAATTGAAAACACCTGGGCTATCCACCAACTGTATACTACAGCCAATTTCGCTCCAAAAAACAAAATCGTTAATTGGTTTACCGGCGGATTAAACCACCAGATAGAACATCATATTTTTCCACATATCAGCCATGTTCATTACGGAAAAATTGCTGAAATCGTAAAACAGACAGCAAAAGAATGCAATCTGCCTTATCATGAATTCAAGACCATGCGAGGTGCAGTAGCAGCTCACTTCAGACACTTGAAAGAATTAGGACAGAATCCAGCAATGGCATAATTGACTAAAATATAAACAATACGTTTTTCATGAATCATTTATCGGATAGAATCAACAGATTATCAACTTCGCAAACCTTGGCAATGGCAGCATTGGCAAGAGAATTAAAAGCCCAGGGAAAAGACATCATCAGCCTGAGCTTAGGTGAGCCTGATTTTAATACGCCTGACTTCATCAAAGAAGCCGCAAAAAAAGCAATTGACGAAAACTACAGCACCTACACGCCTGTAGACGGTTATGCTGAACTGAAAGAAGCGATATGCAGAAAATTTAAAAGAGATAACAATCTTAATTATACACCTGCCAACATTGTCGTGTCAACAGGTGCCAAACAATCTTTATACAACGTTGCACAAGTAATGCTAAACGACGGTGACGAAGTAATTTTACCTGCTCCTTACTGGGTAAGCTATTACGAAATCATCAAAATGTCGGGTGGTATTCCGGTAGAAGTTCCTACTACCGTAGAAAGTGATTTCAAAATTACGCCGGAACAACTTGAAAAAGCGATTACACCAAAAACAAAAATGATTTGGTACAGCTCGCCATGCAATCCGAGCGGTTCTGTATACAGCCGCGAAGAACTGACTACATTGGCAAAAGTATTGGAAAAACATCCTGATATTTTTGTAGTAGCCGACGAAATCTACGAACATATTAACTTTTCGGGCACATTTTGTAGCATTGCCTCTATTCCGGGAATGTTTGACAGAACCGTAACTGTGAATGGTGTGGCTAAAGCTTTTGCCATGACCGGATGGAGAATCGGATATATTGGTGCTCCGGAATTTATTGCAAAAGCCTGTACTAAAATGCAGGGACAGGTAACAAGCGGTGCTAATTCAATAGCGCAAAGAGCAACAATCACAGCGGTTGATGCAGATCCTAGCGTATTAAATGACATGGTGGCCGCTTTTAAAAACCGCAGAAATTTAGTAGTAGGACTCATTAAGGAAATTCCGGGCCTAAAGCTAAATGTTCCTGAAGGTGCCTTTTATGTTTTCCCGGACGTTTCTTCCTTTTTTGGAAAAACACTGCGTGGCACTGAAATCAAAAATGCTGACGACTTTTCTATGTATCTTTTAGCAGAAGCCAACGTAGCCACTGTAACCGGTGATGCGTTTGGAAACCCAAACTGCATCCGCTTGTCTTACGCAACCAGCGAAGAACTGCTCACAGAAGCCTTGCGAAGAATCAAAGAAGTTTTAGCTTAAACAAATACGCCCTGAGGAAACTTGGGGCTTTTTATTTTATATTTATCCACAACCCTTTCAGGGTTTTGAACCCTGAAAGGGTTTTCAAAAACGATACTAAATGTCAAAAATACTACTACTCGGTTCCGGAGAATTAGGAAAAGAATTTACAATCGCAGCACAACGCATCGGACAAACGGTAATTGCTGTTGACAGCTATGAAAATGCCCCTGCCATGCAGGTAGCCCACGGATTTGAAGTTATCAATATGCTTGACGGAGAAGCATTAGACCGGATTGTAGCCAAACACCAGCCAGATTTTATAGTGCCTGAAATAGAAGCCATCCGCACAGAACGCTTTTATGATTATGAAAAGCAAGGATATACCGTAGTTCCTTCTGCAAAGGCAGCCAACTTCACAATGAACCGAAAAGCCATACGCGATTTGGCAGCCAAGGAACTGGGCCTAAAGACTGCAAATTACCGATATGCCACTTCTTCCGAACAACTGCACAAAGCCGTTGAAGAAATTGGAATTCCTTGCGTAGTAAAACCTTTGATGTCATCTTCAGGAAAAGGCCAATCCACCATCAAATCTCCTGAAGACATTGAAAAGGCATGGAACTATGCAGTGGAGGGCTCCAGAGGTGATGTTGTAGAAGTTATAGTGGAGGCTTTTGTAAAATTCAATTCCGAAATCACACTACTCACCATTACTCAAAATAACAATCCAACGCTTTTCTGCGCTCCGATTGGACATAGACAGGAACGTGGCGACTATCAGGAAAGCTGGCAGCCCGCCCGTATTTCAGACAAAGACCTGTTTGAAGCGCAGGACATGGCCGAAAAAGTAACCGAAGCTTTAGGAGGAGCCGGTCTTTTTGGGGTAGAATTTTTCCTGGCAGACGATGGCGTATATTTCTCCGAATTATCTCCAAGACCGCACGACACAGGAATGGTAACGTTGGCGAGAACACAAAATTTCAACGAATTTGAGTTGCATCTGAGAGCTATATTAAGCCTGCCTATTTTCGAAATAAAATTGGAAAAAGCAGGTGCAAGTGCCGTAATTCTCGCTTCCGAAAATTCTTCGAACCCAACTTATGAAGGTATCGAAAAAATTGCCGGACTTGCCAAAACCGACTTTAGGATTTTTGGCAAACCAACCACAAGACCCTATCGTAGAATGGCGGTAGCCCTGACTAATGATTCTCTTGACACTCCAATAGAAGAAGTAATCGAAAGAGCTAAAAATGCTGCCCAATTAGTAACTGTAAAATAATACACTCATGAAAAACATCATCGCTATCGCTTTCCTGTTCTTATCTTTTACTGTAAGCGCGCAAAACTCCGGCGCTAAACAAGCCAATCCAAAAAAGACAGCTCCAAAATCCCAAATAGTGGAAGCGTCCTGCGGACAATGCCAGTTTGGAATGAAGGGACACGGCTGTGACCTGGCCGTCCGTATAGACGGAAAACCTTATTTTGTAGACGGCAGCGGAATCGATGACCATGGAGATGCACATGCAAGTGACGGTTTTTGCTCTAAAATCAGAAAAGCAGAAGTTACCGGAGAAGTCAAAAACAATCGTTTTGTAGCAACTTCATTCAAGTTGCTTCCTGAGAAAAAATAATTTATAAACTTCATATATACTACTTAGCGGCTCTGTGTCTTTGCGTGAAATAATCTACGCAAAGACGCAGAGCCGCTAATGATATGAAGAAGAAATATAGAAAGTAAAATTGTTGTGATTTCTTTATTCAGCACAAACTTCCCCGGTATTAGAATCTGGGAAATCATTTAATCTGTAGCTGAAAAAATTATTTCTTTTTTTACCTAACACGCCCACTAGTTGTTTAATCACTGCATTAAAAAAGCGCCAAAATCAGGCGCTTTTCTTTTTATTTTTTCTTTCCGATGTTCTTGTTTTCAAAACTCGAAACATCAATCACTTCTTCTAAATCAACATCAAAAGAAATTGTGATGGAATCGCCTACAACCGTTACGGGCAGTTCATTTGACAATTGAGATGACCCAACAAAAATATTAGGATAATCTTTCACCGTAAAATAATAAAAACTGTTTCCGTTCTTGACATCGCTGCTGATTCTTGTCACTACCGACTTTATACTTTTCTTACTGGTTATGCTTTCCGGATTTATACCATTGTCTGCCATGTTATAAACGTTTTTGTAGGACATTAAGGTTTCACGCATTGTATTTCCTACGCCTACAATAGTATAATCACTTATGGAAACCATCGCAAACATTTTTACCAGACCTCCATCATCTTTAAGTGTCATGACATAGGTCGGGATATTATTGATTACATACGGAATGGGCAATGAAGCATGATATCCCTTTTCCTGTACCTTCCCTTCGGCCGAACTCTGTGCCGCATATTCTGTTGCACCGCTTTGCTTATAATAGGTTGTTTCTTTGGTTCGTGTATCTACCAATACAAATCCTACGGTTGATTCTTCTTTACCAACAGACGACAAGCCGGTATACCAATACGATTTATGGTTCTCTCCATAAACCAAAGTCAGTCCTTCTGTAGTCTGCAACTTATTTTCATTCGAAAAGTTCCAATAGCCATGAACATATTCGCCCCAATCATTAAGCTGTTCTTCAACAAAACTTATCGGCTGGATTCGGTCAACCCATAAAGGCGTATTGTCAATATTATATTCCTTTATTTCTCCGGTCTGCGCATCAACCGTTAAAACACCGGTAGCATCGTTTCCGGCAAAACCTATCGTTTTTTTGTATTTGGTAACAATCCAATACGGATTTCCGGCATCATCAATTTCAAAATTAAAATCTTCTAATCCGGTTGTTGCATATCCGTTGAAATAAACATGCCTGTCAATTCTTGAACCAAAATAAGCCGATGGCTGGAATTTAATTTTAAGCGGTTTTCCGTTAATATTCTGAATCAGCTTCACATCTCTTTCATTGGTAGCAGAAACCATTACATAACCCGGCGTACCTTCTGAATTGTTATACCATTTGAAAAATCCGGTGTGCAGCAAAGGTGCCACCCAATATAATTCGTCATTTACCTTTTGTATGGTAAACTCCCCTATTTCTGCCTGAGAACCTAATGATGGCTGAGAACCGATAATCTTTTCACCCAAAAGCATGGCAAGCTCTTCATCAACAACCCTAATCTTGTCCAAAGAAATAGGTGCTATATGATTTTTAAGGTCGTCTCCGTTTTCAACCTTACCTATTAATTTTTGATAAGCACTGCTTCTAAACATCGGGAGTGAAGTTAACAGAGGCACAACCAACAAATACAACATAAGTCCAAAAGACAGGAAAAACAGTATTTTGTTCGTTCGTGAAAAAACATTCAGTTTCCTTGCTTTAGCTGTTACTTCGACTTTTGAAAAAATTATAATCGCCAGAAATATCAGAAATAACAATAGCAGTGGCAAACCCACAAAGCCATAATTAATTACGGGCAATATGTTGTAAAATAAAAAGAATCCGATTAAAAGCAGGATAAAAATCAGAATAGTTTTTTTCATGGTAGTGTTTTATTTGGTTTGCTTAATAAGTCGGTGAACATTAAAAATGTTACATCACTTATGAAGCAGATTTATAAAGATTTTTTACCTTTATAATACGCTGAATGCAAACACTAAAAAAAGAACGTCATGGAAGACAAGAAAGAATATTCAAATGGAGAGGTAACTGTGGTTTGGCAAGCTGAAAAATGCATCCATTCAGCCAATTGCGTTAAAAACAATCCACAGGTATTTCAGCCTAAAATGAGACCCTGGATTAATATTGAAGGCTCATCAAGTGATAAAATTATCGAAACAGTAAAAAAATGCCCTTCAGGAGCTTTAAGTTTTTATCAAAATAATCAGTCATAATTCGACATACTTGATTATATAACTCCGTTTTCTTATAATTTTCGCAAAAACAACGATTGAATTTTACGTTTTACAAAATTTTAACATTTCAATCTCTACTTTTGTTTTTGAGCACCAAACCCCTATTCTATGAAGCTACTCATTGTTGAAGACGAGCCTAATCTTTTGTCGATTATCCGAAAAGGACTTTCCGAAAAAAACAATGAAGTCAGTGTTGCTCTTGACGGCACTACTGCTCTGGAAATGATACAGAATCATAATTTTGATGTGATTGTCATGGATATTATGTTGCCGGATATTAACGGAATAGAGATTTGCAGACGGCTTAGGGCTTCTAAAAATTTTGTACCAATTCTCTTATTAACCGCGTTGGGAACCACAGAAAACATTGTTACCGGATTGAACGCCGGCGCTGATGATTACCTGGCCAAACCTTTCAAATTTTCAGAACTGGAAGCCCGCATAGGTGCTTTGGCAAGAAGGTCAAACCAGGACCATAAGCCTAATGATAAAATTCAGATAGATGATTTGGAAATCGATTCACGTTCAAAAACCGTCAAACGCAATGGTGAAATAATACAACTCACAGCCAAAGAATTCAAATTATTATATTATCTGGCAAAAAATACGGAAATCATCCTTTCCCGCGAAAAGATTCTGGATAATGTATGGGACATTAATTTTGACATGAATACGAATGTCGTTGATGTTTACATCAATTATCTGAGAAACAAAATAGACAAACCTTACCAAAATAAATTAATCCACACCATCAAGGGTCTTGGATATGTTATAAAATCACAATCCTGATGCAGATACGAAAAAAAATTACCGCCACTTATATTGCACTCTCCTGCTTTAGCACCTTGCTTTTGAGCGTTTTGGTTTTTTTTCTGTTCAAGCAGAATAATGAATATTATTTTTTAAAAAGACTTCAGGACAGGGCAAAAATTGCTTCTTCAATCTATTATCAAAACGACCTCCGCAAGACGCGCTATTTTCAGGAATTCAAAAAAGAAGGACTTGAAGAGCTGGTAGAAGAAAAAGACTTCGTACTAAAAGTAAACGGAGAAAATACTTTTGAATATAATACAGACCTGCACCTTCCTCCGGAATTTTATGCCAATGTAATGAAAACCGGCTCCAGCTGGATTGAAGAAAATTACAGCTATTATTACGGTCAGATTTTTAAGGAATCCGGACAAAAATATATGGTAATCGTTACGGCTAAAGACCGAAGAGGATATACCAGCGCTATCTATATGATACAGATTTTAGTGTTGGGAGGAGCCGGATTTCTGGTTTTGGCTTTCTTTTTCGGAAGACTTCTGGCACGACGGGTTATTGACCCAATGGCTAGAATTACCAAAGAAGTTAAAAGAATCAGCGCTTCCAATCTTCATAACAGATTAGCAGACGCAGAAGGAAATGACGAGATTTCCGATCTTGCAAAAACCTTTAATGATATGTTGGACCGTCTGGAAACTTCTTTCGAAATACAGGCCAACTTTATCAACAATGCATCACACGAATTAAAAACACCAATCACCACAATTATAGCAGAAACCGAAATCATGCTCTTAAAAGAAAGAGAAGTTGAAGAATATGTAGGTTCATTAGAAAATATAAATCGCCAGGCTACAAAACTGGGGAACTTAACCGAAAGTCTGCTGAAATTGACCCAAACCGGATATGACGGAACCAAGCAGGTTTTGGATATTGCCAGAATCGATGAGCTCCTTTTGGAAGCAAAAGCTTCAATCGACACTTTATTTCCGGACAACCGTGTCAACATCAAGCTAAACGCCATTCCGGAAGACGAATCCTTGCTGACTATTCCCTGCAACAGACCATTGCTGGAACTGGCACTAAATAATATTATTTCAAACGGCGTAAAATATTCAGACAATGACGAGGTTTTTGTAACGCTTTCTGCCGACAAGTCCAAAATTAAAATTGCGATTACCGATATAGGAATTGGTATTCCGCCTGAAGATATTCCTTATCTGTATGAGCCTTTCTTTCGCGGAAAAATTGCATCCAAATATAACGGTTATGGTTTAGGACTGCCTTTGGCAATGAAAATCATCCGGATGCACAACGGAGAGCTGCATATTCAATCTGAAACCGGAAAAGGTACCGTTGTAAACATTACCTTCCACAAAACCAACATTAGAAATTCTAATCTGAAATCTTAGGAAATTCTAATTTTAATCTAAGTCCGTTCTAATTTCGTCCCACTTATTTTGTATGTATAATCAAAACCGATATACATATGAAAAATCTATTAATACCATCAACATTAGAAAAGGACACTATTAATGCCATAAAAGTTGCCATCCAACAGTCAAAAGGAAAAAGCTGTACCATATACTTAGCTTTGGTTAGTGAGATTCCGGACACTTACTCCTCTGCCGCATTTTTAAGAAACATTAAAAGCGACATGAGTGTTTCGCAAAAAAGCATTTTGCATAGTTGCCGCGAACTGGTTGCCGCTTCACAAAACTGCTCTCTAAAAATCCACAATCAATACGGAATTTCTGCTCCGGTAATGAAAAACCTGATGGAGCATCTTAACATTGAATTGACAATACTGACTCCTTCTTATAAAAACACCGAAAGAAGAATTCACAATCAATTCCTGCAGATTCTTGCCAATTGCAAATGCCCGATACTCCACCTGAGTCCAAACTTCGAGGAACAGGATTTGAGCAAAGCCCTGTATTTGGAACAGACAAAATCAAAACTGCATGTAGAAGACCTGCAGGAACTTGTTCAAAATCATTTTGATTTCAGAATTGTAAGCCAGGCCACCATTTTTAATGACCAAAAGCCCGAAGAGATTCAACCTTTACTCACAGAGACCATTACAAAAAACAACATCAATGTTTTAATAGAAACAAGAAAACCTAAAAAAATCAAGCTGAAAAATAAAAATTTCAGCATCAATGAAAGCTTCGGATTGCCTGTATTGTCCTTATATGAGGAAATTGTCTAAATCCGGAAGCCATGGAAAAATTATTAAAAAACAAAACATATTTATATGCTACTAAAAAAGAAAATACCAATGAAATATGTACTGGGAAAAATCAAAATCGAGCTTTTCTTAGTCATCCTATACGTTATCTCCTTTGAAATTTTCCTTTATTATTACGGGACAAACGCTATAAACATTCCAATTGCAATCCCAACAATTATCGGAACCATCATATCACTTCTGTTGGCATTTAAATCCAACCAGGCCTATGACCGCTGGTGGGAAGCACGAATCATTTGGGGTGCTATCGTAAACGACTCCAGAACATTAATCAGACAGGTTATTGCTTTCTATAAGGACCCGGATTTTTCTGTGGAAGCTAATGATTTCAAAGAAAATTTTGCAAAAAGACAGGCTGCCTGGTGTTACAGCCTTAGCCAGTCATTGCGAGGAAAAGACCCTTTAAAAGCAGTAAAGCAAATTTTAAGTGACGAAGATTTCAAATATATTAAAAAGCACAAGCACGTTCCTAATGCAATATTGCTGTTGCATTCCAAAGACCTGAAAAAAGCTAACGAACAAGGAAAAATAAACACTTACCAGCAAGTAGAGATTGACAATACGCTGACAAGATTATGTGATTCTATGGGAAAGTGTGAAAGAATCAAAAATACAATTTTCCCGACAACCTATAGCATGTACATCCGTTTCACGTTGTGCCTTTTTATCATCCTTTTGCCTTTTGGGCTTACGGATTTATTAGGCTGGCTACAGATTCCGCTGGTAACAACCATTGGTGCGGCATTTTTCCTGATTGAAAAGATGGCTATCCACCTGCAGGATCCGTTTGAGAACCGACCAACAGATACGCCAATGACTGCTATTTCAAGTACAATCGAAAAGAACCTGGTTCAGATGGTAAATGAATTCCGTGACGAATTTGAAACTCCGGCCAAAAAACCTGAAGTTGAACTCCATCATATACAACCTGTTAAAAATTCGTATTTTGTACTGTAGTTTAATCCCTTTTTCTAAACCGGCCTTCCATTAAGGCCGGTTTTTAGTTTATACAGAAACATTTTATACTCTCTTTATTTGTTATATCTGAAAAAATTTTACTTTTACATAAATCTAACAAAACAATTTATGAAGACAAACACTTTCAGAAGCATTGCTGGCAAAGCATTCTTAATCTTAGGATTTTTATCCTTCACTTTTTTTGTTTCATGTTCTAACGACAGCAATCCTGAGGCGGTAGCAGAGAAATTCTTAAACCACATCAACAAAGGAGAATTTAAGGAAGCAAAAGAATATTGTGATGAGCAAACTGCTTCATTAATCGGAATGATGGAATCTATGGCTGGCGCTAAAAAAGACGAGCTAAAAAAGAACGACGCAAAAGTTGAAATTATTTCTTCTGAAGTTAAAGACGATAAGGCTACAGTAAAATACAAAACTGTTGGAGGAAAAGCAGAAGCTGCTGCTGAGCAAACTCTTAACCTTGTGAAAGTTGACGGAAAATGGAAAGTAACTATCGACAAAGAAAACGCTAACAAAGAAGGAGCTAAAGCTCCAGGTGCTGATATGGAAGCTACTGATTCTTTGGCAGCCCCTGCTGATGAACCAGTTGTTCCTGCTGATTCAACAGAAACAGCAGAATAATCTAACAAACCCTAACATTTAAAAAAGCATTGCCTAATGAAGAAATTTATCTTTTATACGGCAATGCTTTTTGTTTTAGGAATTATTGCCTACAAACTTTTCTTTTATTTTGATAAAAAATCAGAACAGAAGGCCATCCTAAAAAATGAAGCCATAACCCGACTTTCGGAAGATGAACTTTCAAAAATCGAGGAAGGCGATTTTATACTCCGCAGAGGCTTTGGCTTTTTTAGCGATTATATTTCCAAAGAGCTCAATTCAGGACCTATTGACGTAACACATGCGGGCATTATCATAAAGAAAAATGACTCACTCTATGTCGTACATTCTTTATCCTCAGATGTGACAGACGTTGACGGATTACAGCTACAACCGCTTAAAGAGTTCCTTAAATATTCTTTCCCCAACAAAATCATCGTAACACGTGCCAAAAATTGCGACAAAAAAATGGGAGCGCAAATTTCACAACTGGCTCAAAAATATCTGGCCATGCATATTCCGTTTGACCACAAAGGAGATTTTGACGATGATACAAAATTTTTCTGTACCGAAATGATTTGGAAAATTTTGGAAAAAGACCTGCATAGTGTCACCCTGCCTACCGAAGCTGCGGCGCGAAAAAAATTCTTTTTTTCTATGACTCCGATGTATGATACCCAATATTTCGACATTAAGATAAATCAATACGATATTAAGAATAAATAGTATTTTTGCGACAATAAACAAAACCGAGAACAAATGAAGGCATACGTATTTCCAGGTCAGGGAGCCCAATTCACAGGAATGGGAAAAGACCTATACGAACAATCAGAACTAGCAAAAGAATTATTCGAAAGAGCCAATGCTATTTTAGGCTTTCGAATCACAGATATTATGTTTGAAGGAACAGCTGAACAGCTGAAAGAAACCAAAGTAACGCAACCTGCCGTTTTCCTCCACTCTGTTATCCTTGCCAAAACATTGGGCAATGATTTCAAACCGGAAATGGTAGCCGGTCACTCTTTAGGCGAATTTTCTGCCCTGGTTGCCAATGGCACCCTATCATTCGAAGACGGACTAAAATTGGTTTCACAAAGAGCCATGGCCATGCAAAAAGCCTGCGAAATTACTCCTTCTACCATGGCAGCAGTTTTAGGTTTAGAAGACCATATTGTTGAGGAAGTTTGTGCTTCTATTGACGGCATTGTAGTGGCTGCTAACTATAACTGTCCGGGACAGCTTGTAATTTCAGGTGAGACGACAGCAGTTGAAAAAGCCTGTGAAGCCATGAAAGCTGCCGGAGCAAAACGCGCCCTGATTCTTCCTGTTGGAGGTGCTTTCCACTCTCCAATGATGGAACCTGCCAGAGAAGAATTGGCTGCTGCTATCGAAAATACGGTTTTTTCCCAACCTATATGTCCGGTATACCAAAATGTGCCTGCAAGCGCAGTTTCTGACCCAATTGAGATTAAGAAGAATCTTATCACACAATTGACAGCTCCTGTAAAGTGGACACAGTCTGTACAGCAAATGATTAAAGATGGTGCCACTTCTTTTACAGAAGTAGGACCTGGAAAAGTACTGATTGGATTGGTCAATAAAATTGACAAAGAAGCGGCTACTTTCTCTGCCTAATCTATTATACAGCATAAAAAAATCCCGCATTTAATAAATGCGGGATTTTTTATTATTTAGCTTCTGATTTTCTTTTCCCATTTCCAGGCACTTTCGATAGCTTCATCCAGAGTCGATTGTGCTTTCCAACCCAACACAGAATTTGCCTTTTGGGTATCTGCATAAGCTTCTATTACATCACCATCACGTCTTTCAACCAATTTATAAGGTAATTTTTGTCCGCTGACTTTTTCAAAAGAACGAATAACCTCTAAAACGCTGCTACCTTTACCTGTTCCCACATTAAAAACTTCAACAGCAGTCTCATTTTTTTTGTCAATCAATCGTTTCAGGGCAACAACATGGGCTTTAGCCAAATCTACAACATGAATATAGTCACGGATGCATGTACCGTCAGGCGTAGGATAATCTGAACCAAAAACCGAAAGTTCCTTCCTCATTCCTATACCTGTCTGAGTAATAAAAGGCACCAGATTTTGCGGCACTCCGATAGGAAGTTCTCCAATTTCTGCCGAAGGATGCGCTCCAATCGGGTTGAAATAACGCAAAAGAATCGCATTAATATTAGACACTTTTGCTACATCCCGGATTATTTCCTCACCTATCTGTTTTGTATTTCCATATGGAGAAGCCGCCAGTTGAATAGAAGCATCTTCTGTTATTGGCATTTTTTCTGCCTGACCATATACCGTACAGGAAGAACTAAAAATAAAATCGGCTCCTGGCTTTGACTGCAATTCCTGCAATATATAAACCAAAGCGTTAATATTATTTTCATAATATAATAGTGGATTTTCCACGCTCTCACCTACTGCTTTTGAGGCCGCAAAATGAATAACCCCCGCAATATCGTTGTATTTTTTAAAAAAGGCCCTTACAGCTTCTTTTTCTCTCAAATCAAGATTTTCAAAAATCGGTTTTTGGCCGGTAATCGCCTCAATTCCATGCAGAACCTTTTCTTCAGCATTTGAAAGATTATCAATAATTACGACTTCAAAACCTTCGTTCTGCAATTCGACAACTGTATGTGAGCCAATGAAACCTAAGCCTCCTGTTACTAATATTTTTTTCAATTTACTTACTCTTTTGATAGACGATGGAAAAATTAAAAAGGTGTTTGCTGTTTTTGTAAAATTCTTGTACTATGCCAGGAATTCCAAAATAGAATCTGTGATAAACTTAATCTGCTCGTCGTCCAGTTCTGTATGCATTGGCAATGAAATTACTTCCTGCACCAATTGGTTTGTAATCGGGAAATCTTCTTCCTTATAACGTGGGTCAAGATAGGCTTTCTGGCTGTGCAACGGAATTGGGTAGTAAATGGCACATGGAATGCCCTTATCCAATAAATGCTGCATTAAAGCATTTCGGTCTGCATCCAATATTCTTAAAGTATATTGGTGGAAAACATGCGAATCTCTTTCACCTGCAATATAAGGTGTAACTATTTTGTCATGATTTGCCAAAGCCTGGCTGTATTTTTGAGCCGCAAGCTGTCTTGCCGCATTATATTCATCCAAAAGCGGAAGTTTTGCATTTAAAACCGCTGCCTGTATGCTATCCAAACGGGAATTTACCCCAACAACATCGTGGTGGTAGCGCACATACATACCGTGGTTTACTATGCCTCGCAGCTTGTGAGCCAAATCGTCATCATTGGTAAAAATAGCTCCACCGTCACCATAACATCCTAAATTTTTGGAAGGGAAAAAGGAAGTTGAAGCCACATGACCTATCACACCTACTTTTTCTTTTTTGCCATCAAAATATTTGTAGTTTGCTCCAATTGCCTGAGCATTATCTTCAATCACATACAAATTATGTTCTTTTGCCAACTGCATGATGACCTCCATATTGGCTGCCTGTCCAAAAAGGTGAACCGGAACAATAGCTTTGGTTTTTGGCGTAATTGCTTTTTTTATCGCCTCGACAGAAATATTAAAAGTATCTATTTCAACATCTACCAAAACCGGAGTCAGCTGCAAAAGGGCAATTACTTCTACTGTTGCCGCAAAAGTAAAATCTGCCGTGATAACCTCATCCCCTGGTTTTAAATCCAGCGCCATCATGGCAATCTGCAAAGCATCAGTTCCATTAGCACATGGAATCACGTGTTTTGCTCCCAGGTATTCTTCAAGATTTTTTTGAAATTTGTGAACTTCAGGTCCGTTAATATAGGTATTAGTATCGAGAACTTCCTGAATAGAATTGTTTACTGTTTCCTTTATATTTTCGTATTGACCTTTAAGGTCAACCATTTGGATTTTTTTCATCTAAATTAAATTTAAAACAAGCAAAACTACTAATAAAATGACGGACGACCAATGAAATTTCTCGAAACTAGCGTATTTTAGCAATTCAAAATCAGGCGTATGTTTTTTCTTTATAATCTGTTGGTAATCATTGCGGGATATGCCCTAAAGGCAATCGCATTTTTCAATCCGAAAATGAAGCTTTTTGTAAACGGCAGAAAAAATGTTTTCAGAACTTTAGGCAACAAAATCCAGCCAACAGACAAAACCATCTGGTTTCATTCGGCTTCGCTTGGTGAATTTGAGCAGGGACTTCCTGTTATGGAAAAAATCCGCGGCCTGTATCCGGAACATAAAATCGTACTGACCTTTTTTTCGCCTTCGGGATATGAAGTCAGGAAAAACTCAACTGCAGCAGATGTAATCGTATACCTTCCGTTGGACACGAAAAAAAATACTGCTGAATTTCTAAGGCTGGTACATCCTGAAATGGCATTTTTTATCAAATATGAATACTGGCCGAATTATTTAAAGGAATTAAAGGAACAGAACATCCCAACCTATCTTTTCTCCGGTATTTTCAGAAAAGACCAGATTTTCTTTAAATGGTATGGCGGTTTTTACAGAAAAGCCCTGACCGCTTTCAAGATGTTTTTTGTACAGAATGAAAGTTCCAAATTATTATTACAACAAATTGGTTTTCAAAATGTAAAAATAAGCGGCGACACTCGTTTTGACCGGGTATTAAAAATCCTGAACAGAGACAACTCTTTAGATTTTGTAGAAAAATTCAAAGACGGCAAACTGACTGTCGTTTGTGGAAGTACCTGGCCAAAAGACGAAACCCAATTGGTTAATTTCATAAACACCAATCCTTTTGGCGTCAAATTTATCATCGCTCCTCATAATGTAAAACCCGAACAGATTAGCGAACTGAAAAACAGCATTTCAAAAAAGACTATACTGTTTTCTGAACTAAAGAATAAAACCCTGGCAGATTATGATGTTTTTATCATTGACACAATTGGCATCCTGACAAAAATCTACAGTTATGCGGACATTGCTTATGTAGGAGGCGGTTTTGGAACCTCCGGTTTGCATAATATTTTAGAGCCCGCCACTTTTGGCATACCCATCATTATCGGACCAAATTACATTAAATTTTCAGAAGCTGTTGCCTTAGTAGGAATGGGCGGCTGCATTCCGGTAAAAAACAAAAAAGAATTAGAAGAAACCCTTTCTTTCTTAATCCAAAACGAAGACGAACGTTCTGAAAAAGGGCATATTGCCAGCACTTTTGTCCAGATGAATAAAAACGCCACAGAAATAATCCTGAAGAATTTATAAAACTATAATCCAAAAAAAACATGACAACTTTCAGACCTATACAAACTTCAGACATTGATACCATCGTACCCATGATGCAGGAATTTTACAGCATCGATAATTACCCCATTGATATTGCTATTTCCAAAGCCTTATTTTTGGAATTCATAGAAAATCCGCACCTGGGAAAAGCCTGGCTGATTTATTCCGATGAAGAAATAGTAGGCTATATAATACTGACATTTGTTTTTAGCTTTGAATACAAAGGAACTATCGCTTTTTTGGATGAATTATACATTTCGGATAAAGCACGTGGCAAAGGGATAGGCAAAAAGGCATTGGACTTCATCCATCAGGAAGCCCTTTCACTGTCACTTAAAATCATCTACCTCGAAATAGAGAATCACAACGAGATTGCCCAGAAATTATACCTCTCTAAAGATTTTGTGGTTCACAACCGAAGCCTCATGAAACTGACGCTAAAATAACTTCCTAAGAACACTTAAAAATTTCAGAAACCGTTAAATAGTTCGGTTTTGGAGCAAAAAATTGTAAATTGCGACCTCTAAACTTCAATTTTTACCTATGAAATTTTTAAGACTTATTGTCCTTTTACTGGTTCTTCCTGCCTATTCGCAGCAAGGCGGAATGTGGATTCCATCACTTTTAAAAGGGATGAATGAAACAGAAATGAAAAATCTGGGAATGAAAATGTCGGCTTCAGACATTTATGACGTAAACAAATCGAGCCTTAAAGATGCAGTACCTCAATTTAACGGTGGCTGTACTTCCGAAGTTATCTCTCCAAAAGGATTACTTCTTACCAACCATCACTGTGGTTTTGGAGAAATCCAATCCCACTCCACTATAGACCATGATTATTTGACAGATGGTTTCTGGGCCATGAGTCTGGAAGAAGAACTTCCAAATCCGGACCTTGAGGTAACCTTTATCGTAAAAATTGAGGACGTAACTGCCAAAATTTTAGATGGAGTTGCAGCTATTTCTTCAGAAGCTGATAAACAGAAAAAAATTCAGGAAAACATCGCTTCCCTGACAAAGTCTTCTCCAAAGGAAGCCTGGCAGGAAAACCGTATCCGTACTTTTTATGAAGGAAACCAATACATCCTTTTTGTAGTTGAAAGCTATAAAGACGTGCGTTTGGTTGGTGCTCCGCCATCATCTATCGGAAAATTCGGTTCCGATACAGACAACTGGGTATGGCCAAGACACACAGGAGATTTCTCTTTGTTCAGAATTTATGCAGACAAAAACAATCGTCCGGCGGCCTATTCAAAAGACAACGTGCCTTATACCCCAAAACACTATCTTCCGGTTTCTATAAAAGGGGTAGAAGAAAATGATTTCACGCTTGTTTTCGGATATCCTGGCAGAACCACGGAATATCTTCCTTCTGTTGCCGTAGAACAGATTATAAACGAATTAAATCCTGCTAAAATTGAAATCAGAGACAAAGCCTTAAAAGTGGCCGACGGCTTTATGAGAAAAGATAAGGCAATCAAAATCCAATATGCTTCCAAATATGCCAGCATTGCCAACTATTGGAAAAAATGGATTGGCGAAACCCAGGGCTTGAAAAAATCAAATGCCATTGAAGCAAAAAAGAAATTTGAAAAAGACTTTCTTGAAAAAGTAAACAAAGCCGGAAAACAGGCTGAATATGGAAATCTGTTTACAGACTTTGAAAAAAATTATAAAGAAATTGCTCCGTATGCTTTAAGCAGAGACTATTTTACTGAGGTCGTTTTAAGAAATACGGAAATGTTAACTATAGGCTACCGTCTTTACCAATTGGAACAGGTATATAATGCCCGAGGAGAACAATCTTTTAAAGACAGAAAAGAAGCAACCATCAAAGCTTTGGAAGAAACTTATAAAGATTTCAACGCTACTGTAGACGAAAAAGTTTTTGAACAGTTAATCGAATTATATGCTACCAAAGTACCAAAGCAGTTTTTGCCGGCCAGCATGAAAAATTCAGATTATAAAAAACTGACCGACAAAATTTACGACCAGTCAAAACTGACAACATACAAAGGCCTGAAAGAATTATTGATCGGCGATACAAAAAGTGTCCTGGCTAAGATTAATGCAGACAAAGGTTATCAGTTTGTAAAATCGATGGCAGATGTTTACCTAAAAGAGGTGGCTCCAAAATATGACGAAATCAATCTTAGGATTGCGGCATTACAAAGAACCTACATGAAAGGCATTTTAGAGTTAAGCCCTAAAGAAGCAAGAATTTTTCCGGATGCCAACAGCACCTTAAGAGTAACCTATGGAAAAGTAAAAGGCTATTCTCCAAGCGATGCCGTTACCTATAACCACACTACCTATCTGGATGGTGTAATGGAAAAATACATTCCCGGCGATTATGAATTTGACGTACCTGCTAAACTGATTGACCTTTATAATAAAAAAGATTACGGACAGTATGGCAAAAACGGTAAGATGCCGGTTTGTTTTATTGGAACTAACCACACTACTGGAGGAAATTCAGGAAGCCCGGCTATAGATGCCAAAGGAAATCTTATCGGATTAAACTTTGACCGTGTATGGGAAGGAACAATGAGTGATATTTACTATGACCCTGCTATTTGTAGAAATATTATGGTCGATATGAGATATGTGCTTTTTATCATTGACAAATTTGCCGGCGCAAAACACCTAATCAATGAAATGAAGGTCGTTGGAGGAAAGAAATAATTGATAATTTACGCCCTGTTTTTTTAAAGATTGACGAAAAATAGGGCGGCAAATTTGAAAATTTGACGAATCGGAACTTCAATCAGGGTTTTTAACAAGCATTGAATGACAAAGACCTCATTTAAAGCCTTGTAATTCAAGGAATTTATTTTAAAAAAAAATCTTTAAAAAAAAGTTCAATAAATATTTTAAGATATTAAAAAATTTATATCTTTGCTCCGAATTAATAATTAACCTTTATAATTTAGTAAGATGAAAAAAGTTGTATTAAGCTTAGCATTAGTTGCTACTATGGCATTTGTTTCTTGCAAAGAAACTGAAAAACCAGCTGAAGAGGCTGCTGTTGAAGCTACAGAAGTTGAGGCTACTCAAGCTGTTGAAAATGCTGAAGTAAACGCTGAAGCTACTGTTGATAGCACTAAAGTTGCTGAAGAAGCTAAAGTTGAAGAAGCTAAAGCTGAAGCTGCTGCTCCTGCTAAACAATAATTAGCACACAGTAAAAAAAATAACCCTGCCAAAAGCAGGGTTTTTTTATGCCTTATAGTTAAAATAGCCATAAGGAAGTTTATAACAGACAGGCATTATTCTACATCTATATTATCCAGAAACTTTGCGGCTCTGCACCTTTGCGAGCAATTATTTCACGCAAAGGCGCAGAGCCGCAAACAAGAAAAACACAAACTTATTATTGTTTAAGATTTAATCTTTGTTAATCAATTAAATTTAAGGCAAATCTGCAAAAATATCGGCTCCGGTAAAATCCAACACCTCGGCTTTGGGCACATACAAAGCCACTTCGGCTATTCCTTTTGCCAAACGTAATTCCGTATTGAATTTCCGGCTAACCGCATAAATCTTACTGTCTATAATCAGTTTATAGAAATACTTGCCACTGGAGGCCTTAAATTTCAAACAGAGTGCTGTTTCTGCCTTTGCCTTGATAATTTCAATATCGCTCTCGCAATCCATTTTCAATTCATACGTCATACTGGTAAAGACAATCTTACCTTTTCGCGAAGTATAAACAAACTTGTAGTGATCTTCATCTTTTTTACTGATAACGAATGCGCCCATATAAAATCCAAAATAGTTAAAGACAAAAAAGCCTCTCAATAGAGAGGCTTTTTCATTAATTGATTACTCTTTTTAATGATAGTAGTCCAAATATAAGAATAAATTTGAGTCTTCACAAGAAGACATTAATAATTGAAAGGCTAAAATTACAAACATATTGAATGCCAACACTAAAGAACATCGCGTATTTTAAAACAATTCTTCACATTAACCTTCAAAGACTCCTTGCCAGGCTTTTCATAAGAATTACCATATTTTTATCTTATACAACCTAAAACGGTTTTTGGAAACAGGGTGTCGGAATTCAGCCATACAAACAGGAATTAGACTGGGGAAATACACAGCAGTTCCTTGTAGAAAAATCAGGCAATGAAGATTTGCTAACAAAGATAAAGCCCGGAACCAGATTGAAATTAAACAATAGCAAAATCCTGACTGTTAAATATATTACAGATATGAAAATAGACTAGTGGATAAGGATCGGATTAACCGAAGTCTTTCAGGTCTTGCAGACGTGGCAGGTTTCCAAACTATATTACAATCCTATAAAATAAAAAAAGCACCCAAAAGGTGCTTTTTTATTTTCACGTGAAAATTTTTATTCCTGCAAAAAAGGGGGATTACTGTTTTACAATTTTCAGTGTCTGTGTATTATCGGCAGAGGCTACCTTTACCAAATAGGTTCCTGGCGACAAAACAGATAAATTGAGTGCTGCTTCATTGGCCTGAATGGACTTGCTGAATATTTCCTGGCCCAGCAGATTGTATATGGAAACGGCTGTAATT
>NZ_MKVG01000013.1:52508-85074 GCF_001899155.1 Flavobacterium sp. 38-13 | reverse complement strand
GTTTGTAAGGTTCGTAATCAGCTGGTTTAGCACACTTGTATTGGTGATGATGTCATTGAAGTTGCTCACAACGTCTGCAGGAACATCAATAGTGACCTGTGTTCCGGCTTCGTTGGTATAGGTATAGGTACCGTCATTATTGTTGACGAGTGTTGTTATCTTTTGCAAATCTGATAAAGCTATCCTCACGTTATTCCCATCACTATCCGTCAGAATCAAATCCTGCCCGTTTTGTGTCAGGCTGACATTGGTCGTGTTGGTATCATCGCCATTACTAATCATTTTGATCCATTTGTTCTCATACCAATAGTAGAAACCCGGTGTAACACCAAAAGGAGCAGTTCCGGTTTCTGCCGTGTTAAAAACCAATAAGCTATTGGGCAGGGTTCCCGTATTAACGATCGGGTTCATACTGCTGGTACTCTGAAGTGCCACCCTTGGTATAAGAATACCTCTTTTCTCTGGTTGCCCGTCAACAGTCACTTCTAACTGTGATGAGTTATTAGGGGTTCTGGTTCCTATTCCTACCTGAGAATAAGCTGCAGAGGCTCCTAATATCGCAATGGCGGTGAGTAATAATTTCTTCATGATCGTAGTTTTAGTTTATTCTTAGTGCTGGCCTTACTACCTCCGTAAAACACGGCCAAAGGCTTTTTGATTTTAAAATGTCTTATTGATTATTTGATTTTTAGGATAACAAACTCGCTTCTCCTGTTTATTTCATGTTCTCTTTCTGTGCATTCTACACCATCAGAGCATCCATTTCTTAACAGTGTTTCTCCATAACCTTTAGCAGAAAGTCTGCTGGAATCTATTCCGTGTTCAATCATATACTGCTTAACAGCATTGGCTCTCCTTTGTGAAAGCTTCAGATTATATTCCCGGGTACCCCTGCTGTCTGTATGGCATCGTATCGCTACCGTCATACCCGGATACTGTCTCATGACGTCTATTATCTTCTCCAGGTCAAGAGCCGCATCAGGCCGTATGTTTGCTTCGTCAAAGTCAAAGTAAATATCTCTGATACCGAAGGCGTCTGCAATATTTCCTTTTTCCCTGATTTCAGTAATTCGTTTTTGAAGAGCGATATCAACCTCTACAAAACCATTTGAACCATCCGCTTCAATATTTTTCTCGTCTGTCAGATAATCTTTCTTTTCTGCACGTATATGGTATCGTTTGCCTTTTTGCAGTTTTGTTTTAAAAATGTAATTACCCTTGCGGTCTGTGACAGCTTCTTCCAATAATTTAAACTTGTCATCATAAAGGCCAAGTTTTACATTTTCCAATCCCTTATCATTTATCGAATCCCTTACCTGTCCTTCCGCAAATTGTTCATTTTCCAATTTCCTGTTTTCTTTCAATCTGTAGATATCGTCATATCCCATTCCTCCGTTTCGGTTGGAAGAGAAGAAACCACCTTGTGATTTGGTATCAATCATAAAGGCAAAATCATCCTGACCTCCATTAACAGGAGTACCTACATTTTGGGGTTTCTCAAATCCGTTTTCGCCCATCTTGCTTCTGAAGATATCCAGTCCTCCCAATCCGGGATGCCCGTCTGAAGCGAAATACAATTCATTTTCGTCGGATAAGAATGGAAAAGTTTCTTTGCCTTCCGTATTGATTTCTTTTCCTAAGTTTTCCGGTTTGCCAAATGTACCGTCAGCATTTATGCTTACCTTATAGATATCTGACTGTCCTATGGAACCTGGTCTGTCTGAAGCAAAATAAAGCGTCTTGTCGTCGGGACTAAGTGCCGGATGCGCCGTATTAAATTCATCATTATTAAATGGCAACTCGGTAACGTTTCTCCATTTTTCATCTTCAAATGTCGCCTTGTATATTTTTAGTACAATCCTTCTGTCTTTGCTTCTTCCATTCTTGCCGTTATTGTAGTTATTGCGGGTAAAATATATGGTCTTCCCATCTTGCGTAAAAGCCGGTGTAGCCTCATGGAAACCGCTACTGATTTCATTTGCAAATCTTTCCGGAGCTTCCAGAGTACCGTCACTTCTCACCTTTGAAGCATATAGATTCGTGAACGGAAGTTCTGTCCACCTGTCTATTCTTTTTGCGGCACCTTTTTCTTCTCTTGAAGAAGCAAAGATGAGAGAGCCTTTATAAAAAGTGGTGCCATAATCCTGTCCTTCGGAATTGATTCCTGCGCTTTCAATGCTGTAGCGTCCGGAATTATCCAGAATAGCAGACAGATAATCCTTGTCTTCTTCATACAATTTCCCTCTGCCGTCAATGACATTCTTTTTTGAAAATCTATCCATCATCTGCGCCGATTTTTCATAATCGCCAATAGACTTCAGTGTCTGGGAATACCTATAGAAATATTCAGGTTCGGGTTCTTCACCTAAAGCAAACAGTTCCGTATACCATTTGTTGGCTTTTTGAAATTCCGCATTGAAATAGTAGGCGTTAGCCAGTTTTTTAAGCAGGTCTGGCGAACTGTATCCTTTTGCGACTATGTTTTCATAAACAGTAATAGCGTCGATATAGGCAAAGTCATCATAGAGCTTATCCGCTTTTGCCACCTTTCTTTCCTGGGCAACGACAGAAAGTGTAAAAAAAACAGACAGCCATGCGGTCATTACGAGGGTAATTTTTTTCATAAATATCCAGGAGTTTAGAAGAATCGAGGCGTCATTACCTTGTCATATTTTTTAAACAGTTCAAATCGCAGAAATATCTCATGGGAGCCTGAATTATAGGTTGCCAGCCTGGTGGTTTCTGCATCATAGGCATAGCCTGCAAAAAGCCCATCAGTCAACTGAAATCCAACCATAGCACTAACAGCAGCGCTCCATCTATAGGCTACTCCGGCTGTTATTTTTTCATTGAAAAGAAAATTGGCCGAAAAATCTGCCTGTAGAGGAGCTCCTTCCGCTATTTTAAAAAGTAAGGACGGTTTAAATTTCAAATCCGGATTTAATTCAAAGACATGTCCTCCCATCAGATAGAAATGCATATTTTGCCTTGCTGTAGAATAATTTCCATTATCCTGGTAATGTTTGGTTTCAAGGAAAGCAGGTACAGACAGCCCTACATAGGTATCTTTTGAATACAGAAACGCACCCGCTCCAATATTTGGAGTAAAGGAATCTTCTATATTACTTTGAAATCTAGGGTCATTAGGGTCATAGATATCCAGTTTGGTATAGTCTACGTTTAACAGATTGGCGGTTGTTTTTAGTCCAAAAGCCAAATTGAACTCTTCCGAAAGCCTAATCATATAAGAAAAATCGACCGAGATATTATTCTCACTGGATGGCCCTATCTTGTCGTTCACAAAAGAGAGTCCAAGACCAACATTGCTATTGCTTATAGGTGAATGTAAGGCAAATGCGCCTGTTTTTGGTGCCCCTTTCAAGCCTATCCATTGTGCACGATAGAGCCCAAAAATGCTCAACACATCTCTGGAACCTGCATAGGCAGGATTGATGTTCGCCGTATTGTACATATACTGGGTATACTGCGAATCCTGCTGGGCAAACCCGACTACTCCAATAAAAAGAGCGAGCAAGGCAAGCTTGTAACTGGTTTTCATGTTTTTTTGTTTTCTGATTAGTTATCGTTCAGATATAGGTAACCTGCCTTTTCAATATTTCTTTTGTTTCCGGATGGGGAAGAAAATTCATAGGTTAGCACATAGAAATAGGTTCCGGAAGGCAGTTTGCTGTCCGGCTGTATAGTCGCCCTTCCATGTGAAATGCCATTGAATACATTCCCATCAGAATCATAATTTGTAGTTTCAAAGACTTTCACACCCCAACGGTTGTAGATAGTCACCCTGTTGTTTGGATAGTGCGTGATACCATCGATAAAAAAGTAGTCGTTTTTGCCATCGCCGTTTGGGGTAACCCCATTGTAGATTACGATGTTTCCTTCTGGTTCTACTCTTCTTTTTACTTTAGCCAGTGTAAATACGCCAAATCCCGAAGTTGTGAAAAAGGAGGTTACGGTTCCTGTGCCCCTATTGCCTCTATCAACAATTCCACCTTCATCAACCCATAGGTTCTGCTCTTCGTTCCATCGAACGATGGTCACTTTTTCTTCCTCTACACCGGAGCCTTCAAGACCACGCCAGATAAACTCCGGAGTTGTCAACTCGTCCCAGGTAAGGGAAAGCATAATTTCAGTTTCTCCGTCCAATTTGTCAATTGTCCAGTATTCCGTATTGTCAATCACTTCTATATTCCCGGCCTTGCTGGCATGCGGATACAAAGTATTGGAATTTTCTAGAAAATATTTTCCCATGAATGCATCAGTAGGTGCATTGGGAGATGTAGGTGCTATTTTGGCCGGTCTGTGATATCCTCCGTTACCTATTGGAAACCAGAATTCTTCATCACCATTTTTTTGTACATATCCGTCAATATGACTGTCATTGTCGGTATTGGAATGGGTTGCCTTGTTTTCATAAACAGCAAGACCGTCACCTTCACCTTTTACAATACCGTTCAGTAAATCAGAATTTCCTGAGATGCTTATTGTTCCAGAAAGTTTGAAAGGAGGTTGTGGCGAGCTGTTGTTGAAAAGCACATCATAAAATTTAAAGTAGTCGCTTGGTGCATTTCCGGAAATAGACTGCAGCCTGTTACCCTCAAACAGGGTATAGCCACGTTGTCCTGAAGTGAAACCTATTATTCCGTCATTGTTGAAATTTCGGAAAACATGAAATTCTCCGTCATTTGTAAAAGTTGCTGTTGAAGTATTGTCAAAATCCAGATAGGTAGAAAGCGTGGTTCCCGGCAATACTGACATTTCTCCCGTATTTGCCATCTGTGCCCGCAAGCTCCCCCAAAAGAGCAATGCTAAAAATAAATTCCCAATTGTTGTTGTCCTCATATTATCCTCTGGTATGCCTTATCCTTACTTTAACTTTTTTGCCGCGCCCAGCGGGATCCGTACGAAGAACTTTACCCCTAAAACTCTTACGGCTTTCCCGCTTCCGCAGCCTGAAAAAGCGCCCGATAGTGCTGTCTCTACCACAATACAGCACTCATGCAGGACGAGCGTCCTATAAAAGCATGTTGGGCCTTCTTTTTATCATGTATTTTTTACAATCTTTATACTGATAACATTTTTGTCCCAAAAGAATAACATCAACCTGAGAACATTTTTCATGGATATATCATCCTATGATGAAAAACACCTACAAGCAATAACTTATTCTATTCAGAATATTTTAAGTAGGGATTTATATAATCCTAAAGGATTTGTAGAAAGCTGGGGCATAGCTTTATGATTAAACAGAGGTTAAATAGCTCTCAATCACAGTACAAAGATGTGATGGTTACTGAGAAAGTAATAGCAAAAAGTAATAACTGGTAGTATACAAGCGTAACTGGCAACATACAGGAATAACTGGTTAGGCCAATTATGGGGATTTATAGAAATTTGCCTCTTCTGCTTAATCATTTCTTAAAACAGGTCTTAAAAAAAGCTTCTATTCTTTAACCCTAACTTAATCTTTCTCTAATTGCTGAAATTTTTTGCGAACCTACTTTTGTGCCATCAAACAACATAACACATCATGAAAAAATTCTATCTCTTATTGCTGCTTTTTGCAGGATGGATGGCTGAAGCTCAATCCCTCTATCCCTACCTGCAAGCTCCCACTACCAATTCAATTTATGTCAACTGGAAAACAGAAAGCAATCCGGAATCTATAGTAGAATACGGAAGTGCGCCAAATGCGCTCACCCTCTCTGTTACCGGAACCAACAGCATATTTACAGACACCGGATATCCGGCCAATTACTATTACCACAGTGTAAAAATATCAGGGCTTAACCCAAACACTAAGTATTATTACCGCGTCAGAACCGGAACCAGCACTTCACAGACAATGTCATTCAAAACGCTACCGCTTCCGGGACAAGCCGCTACATCTGACGGCCACCTGCGTTTTTTGGTTTTGGGAGACAATCAGATGCGAAACGTTCCGCGATTTGACACGCTAGTTGCCCAGGCCAAAAGAAAAATTGCAGAAAAATGGGGAATCACGGCAGACCCTTGCGATAATATTGCATTGACAGTAATGGTAGGTGACCAGGTAGATGTGGGTACTTTAGACCATTATGAAAACGTACATTTCAAAAAGAATAAGGCTTTATCCGGTTACCTTCCTATTCAGACTCTGGTAGGAAACCATGAAACATACGGTACATTAGCCATGCAGGCCTATTATGACCATTATGTACTTGATGAAATGTCGTATAGAGGTATTTCATCCGGAACAGAGAATTATTATGCCAATCAGGTAGGAAATGTTCTTTTCATAGCTATGGATACAGAACATACCGGAATCCAACAGTTAAACTGGCTTACACAGGTGGTGCAGGCTGCTGATGCTGACCCGACTGTTGACTGGATAGTTTCTTTAGGACACAGACCTTATCAGGCAGAACAGTATGTGGGCGATATTTCTCCATGGATTAGAAATTCAGCTATGCCGGTTTTGGTAACTTCTGCAAAGCACATCTTGCATATTGGAGCCCACCACCATTTATATCACAGAGGCCAATTAAAAAATACGCCTACTTACCAGATTATTTCCGGAGGTGTGGCCTGGGACCAATATTGGGGCATGGCAGCAGAAAAAGATTTTGACGACGTACAGAAAACGATTTCCAACTGGATGTACCAAATCATAGATGTTGACGTCAATAACGATACTTTTGACGTGGAGTCCTACTCTATTGGTAGTGCCTATACCTGGAAAAACAATGAACTTATGGATGAATTCCACCGTTATAAAGGATTGGATTCACCACAACAACCAACAATATTGAACGATTTTAATGGTGGTGATGTAGAGTTACCTCTTGAAATTTCAAGTTCTGCCTATACTACTACTTCCGGCCAGTTGTTAAACTCGACAGAGTTCCTGATTGGAAAAACAGCCGATTTTGAAATCATTGAAAAAGACATTTACAGAGATTATGAAAACCTGTATGGCCCTTTAAACGGTCAGGTTGACGTATCGAAAGATATCAACGCGGGCACCGATATTACAAAAGTGACTCTGGCAGCAAATGAAATTCCTAACGGACAGTATTTTGTAAAAGTACGCCACAGAGACAGGAATTTAAACTGGTCTCCATGGAGTGCCGTAAAGTCATTTAATGTAACCAACAGCGGTTTTGCCAATACGCAAATTCAGTTGGACACTATTGCCTACAGACCAAATACCCCAATTAGTGTTTCTTTTACTGATGGTCCGGGTAACCAAAGAGATTGGATTGCTTTATATAAGGTTGGCCAGACACCGGGAAGCGCCAGTCCTTCACAATTGTGGACTTATGTAAACGGTCAGCGAAGCGGAACCGTTACTTTTAATGGCTTGACACAGCCGGGAAGGTATTATGCAACGTTTTTAGAAAATGACGGCTATACAGAATTGGCCGGTAGAAAAGAATTTTATGTAGGCCCATTGGTAACACTTTCTTCTAATGCCCAAACCTACGCTTCAGGGAGTCCGGTTACACTATCTTTTGCCAACGGACCCCGGCTTACCAACGACTGGATTGGAATTTATAAAGTAGGTCAAACCCCAGGCGGACCTGCTTCTACACAATGGCGCTATGTTACTACGGCTTCCGGAAACTTTACTTTCAACAATTTGGCCGATGGTTATTATTTTGCCGAATATTTCCTTCAGGACGGCTATAACAGTGTTGGAAACAAGGTATTTTTCCAGGTTGGAAACCAGATTACGCAACTAAGCATCAACAAGACCATCTACAACCTCAATGAAAATATTATTGCAACCTGGACAAATGCTCCGGGTATTGTTAAGGATTGGTTGGGAATCTATCATGCCGGAGACGACCCAAATGTAGACGAACTGGTAAGTTTTACCTATTTTGAGGGACTTTCTGAAGGAACAAAAGTCATCCAGGACGACAAGCTACCTACAGAAGCAGGAGATTATTTCATCGTAATGTTTACAAACGATTCTTATAATGAAGTATCCAACCGAATTTCGTTTGTGGTTGAAGAAGCATTGGGAACAGGTGAGTTTTCTTCTCAAAACGGGGTAAAAGTATATCCTAACCCGATTAAGGAAGGCGAAAAGACCTATATCAAATCAAAATACCCAATCGACCAAATCGATATGTTTGATATGACCGGAAATCTGTTCTATTCTTCAAAAAACATTAATGATTACAATTATTCGATTATCAACCAAAGTTTGCCTTCAGGAACTTATATATTAAAAATTCACTCTAATAAAGTGTATACTGTAAAGGTTGTGGTAAACTAATCAGAACACAAAATCTATAACAAAAGCCTCCATATGGAGGCTTTTGTATTTACATTTAGGATTCTCTTAAGGTCATCCGACAAAAAGTTTTTGTAAATTCAATACAATAAAAACGACTATGAGAGATATTGCCAACCGCTTTCCTGAAAATCCGTTACTAAGCCCTAAAGACCTGTTGGCCAGCAACAGCCAGTTTCAGGTGATCTGCCTGCTCAATCCGGGTGTTTTTATTTATGAAAATAAAATCTGGCTCATTGTAAGGGTTGCCGAAAATATCAGCCAAAAAGAAGGTTCCGTTTTCTTCCCTGTCGTGGATGAATCCGGAGAAATTGAAATTCTTGAAATATTGCTGGACGACCCCCATCTTATTGCTAATGATGCCAGGGTAATCAATTATAAAGGAAATGACTATTTAACCACCCTTTCTCATCTTAGGCTCTTGTGCAGTGATGACGGTATACGTTTTAAGGAACCTGAAGGTTATCCAATCTTATCGGGAATAGGATATCAGGAAAAATTTGGTGTTGAAGATTGCAGGGTCAGCAAAATAGACAATACTTACTACCTGACCTATACTGCCGTTTCAAACAATGGCGTTGGTGTTGGTTTGCGGACTACAATCAATTGGAAAGATTTTGAACAGAAAGGAATGATTTTTCCACCCCATAATAAAGACTGTGCTATTTTTGAAGAACGCATCAATGGTAAATATTACGCCCTGCACCGTCCTAGCAGTAAGGAAATTGGAGGTAATTACATCTGGATAGCCGAATCGCCAGACGGCCTGCATTGGGGAAATCACCAATGTATTCTCAAAACCAGAGAAAATCATTGGGATAGCGCCAGAGTTGGTGCCGGTGCTGCTCCAATTAAGACAGAACGCGGATGGCTGGAAATCTATCATGGCGCCAATGCCGAAAACTTCTATTGTCTGGGTGCTTTTCTAATGGAACTGGACAATCCTTCAAAAGTAATATCCCGAACTGTCGAACCCATAATGGTTCCGACCGAAACGTATGAAATCAATGGCTTTTTTGGTGGTGTCGTTTTTACCAACGGCCATATTATTGAAGGAGACAGGCTGACCATTTATTATGGTGCTGCCGATGAATTTGTTTGTGGAGCCCATTTTTCAATCCGGGAAATTTTATCTTTGTTGGAATAAGTACTATCTCCAAACAATGACAATTACCCAAAAACATACCCTCATTCTGCTGTTTTTTCTGTTACATACGGGATTATATGCCCAAAAAGAAATTGCAATTACCATAGACGACCCCAATACTACGGTTACTCCAAAATTAGAATGGCAAGAACGAAATAATGCACTTTTGAAAACACTTAAAAAGCATCATATCAAAGCAGCATTGTTTGTGTGCGGCATGCGCGTAGCCGATTCCAACGGCAGGGATTTATTAAAGCAATGGGACGACCAGGGTCATATGATTTGCAATCATTCCTATTCACATCTGTATTTTAATTCCAAATCCAATTCCTTTAAAAAGTTCAGCGCCGATTTTAACAAGGGCGACAGCATAATCAAACCGTACCGGAATTATACTAAATATTTCCGATTTCCATACCTGAAAGAAGGCAATACGGTTGAAAAAAGAGATTCGATGAGAATATTCATGTCGCAAACCAATTACAAAAACGGAGCGGTTACCATTGATGCTTCGGACTGGTATATTGATGCAGAAATAGCCAAAGCATTAAAAGAAAATCCTGATGCCGACCTCACTCCCTACAAAAACTACTATATCCAACACATCCTTGACCGCGCCGCTTATTATGATGCTCTGGCTGTTCAACTGTTCAACAGACCGGTTAAGCACACGCTCCTCCTACACCATTCTTTGCTAAATGCTTTGTTTCTTGACGATTTATTAACGGCTCTCAAAAAGAAAGGATGGAAATTAATTGATGCTCAAATGGCTTTCAAAGACCCCGTTTTTGAAAAAACTCCGGATATTGTTCCTTGTGGAGAAAGCATTATCTGGCAATGTGCTAAAACAACAGCAACCCTTTCCCAATCATTGCGTTATCCGGGCGAAGATGCCGAATATGAAAAGATTCCGCTGGAAGAAGCTGTAAAAGCCTATAAAAACAGTCGGAATTAAAAATAAAAAAAGCTCCTGATATCAGGAGCTTTCCGGGCACGTTTATTGCAGACCAGGCAAAAAGCCTTAGGCTTTCGCCTTAGGCGCTTCTTCTTTTTTTACTTTAGCCACTTCAGCCTTTTTGGTTTTTCCTTCGGCTTTCTTCATTTCTTTGTTTGTTGCTTTTGCTTCAACTTTTACTTCTGCTTTTGCAGGTGCTTTTTGTTGTGCATTTACCATAGCGCTGGTTCCTAGAACTAATGCGGCTAACATCATTAATTTTTTCATGATTTCTATTTTTTTAATTAAACAAGAATTGTGTTTGTTTCTTAATTATAGGTCAAAGTTAGATTCGTTAAATGAAGATAAGATGAAGATTTTATCGTTAGCGATTAATTTAACATTTTATTTTTTCACTTCCTGAAAAATCAGTCTGAAAGTTGTTCCCACATTCAGTTCTGAACTTACCTTTATTGCTATTTTATGCAGATTGGCAATGCTTGAAACGATTGACAGCCCAAGCCCCTGCCCCTCATCTTCCAGATTTATCTTCATAAACCGATTAAAAATCTGTGACAATTGTGTTTCTGTCATTCCTTTACCCGTATCTGAAATGGAAATACTGTAAAGCCCTTCTTCAAAAGAATCTGAAACCGAAACACTACCGCCGTTGGGCGTAAACTTGATGGCATTGAAAACAATATTATAAATCAATATGTGCATCAGCGTTTTATTCCCTTCAAAAACAAAATGTTCTTTTACTGTATTGCTCACCCGAAGCTGCTTCATTTCAATACGGTCTTCAAGGTCTGCCAAGAGTTCAGAAATCAAACTCTGGAAATCGATAGGTTCAAAATTGGAATACTGGTGATTTTCTATTCTTGAAATGAGCAAAAGGTTGTTAATAATACGTTTCAACGTGTCCAGATTCCGAAGCGAAACAACAATCTTATCGACACCTTCATCATTGATAGATTCGTTGTTGAGCAGGTTTTCCAGCCTGTTCTGCAAAACCGACACTGGTGTCAGCAATTCGTGGGAAACGTTGGCAATAAACTGCTTTTCCTTTTTAAATTGTTCCTGTATGCGGTCCATCATCTGGTTTAGTCCATCATCCAGAACAATAAAATCAGATGTAGTCGTATGCACTTTAGAATGGTCAAACAATTCCGGTTCATTAATAAGGTTAATCTTTGTGTCAATTATTTTCTGGAAAGGTTTTAGCAGATAATCAATAAATACGGATTGGGCAAAATGAGACACAATGAGCGTTGCCGTAAGCAACAATAAAATAACCAGATGAAACTTATCCAACAATTCGTTTACCTCGCTAAGCCGCTCACCTATTTCAAGCACATAGTGGGTGTTTTTATAAGTGAAATGATGGTAAAGCACCCGGTATTCATTCGATTCATTTTCTACAATCCGGGTTTCGTCAACAAAATAATCTTTTGAGCGCATCGCGTTGTTGGAACGGTATAACTGGAGAAATTCGCTGTGAAGATTGGAGAAACTAACATAAAGCTCCGTACTGTCATTCCGTTCTATAAAAGCATTGATTTCGGAAGTATTAAGATTTTTGACAAACTTATCCCGTTTTTCAACCATCGAATTTTCAATGTTCTTATAGGCCACCTTTTTAATTACAAAAGACAGAGTAAACCACATGATGATTAATAGCAACAGGCGGATTACGGCACTGAATATAGAAATTTTATTTTTGAGCTTCATGTTTAGCTTATAATTCTATAGCCTACATTGCGTACGGTTTCAAACCATTCGATAGAAGCATGTTTGTCGAGTTTCTTGCGTAGGTTGCGTACGTGTACATCTATAAAATTAGAATCGGAACTAACTTCCAGCACATCGCCCCATACATGTTCTGTAAGCTGCAGCCGCGTAATGACGCGGTTTTTATTCAGTACCAGATATTGAAAAATATCAAATTCTTTTTTTGTCAGTGCCACGGCATTTTCCTGATAGCTTACCTTATAATCCTGCAGCCTGATTTTGAATCCGTGGATATCGAGTTCATTAACCGTAAATCCGTGGATTCTACGAATTACGGCATACAATCGGGCACCCAATTCCGTCAGGGCAAAAGGTTTGGTCAGGTAATCGTCTGCTCCCAAATCAAGACCGTTAATCTTGTCGTCAAGCTCGCCACGGGCGGTAATTACAATAACTGCCATTTTTGATTTGGCTTTCCGTACACTTTTCAGCACGTCAAACCCGCTACCGTCAGGCAGTCCCAAATCAAGCAACAGTGCATCATATTGGTTTACCGAAACCTCTTCCAGAGCTTCTTCGCAAGTAGCCACCCATTTGCAGACATAACCACTCTTGTCAAGATAGTCAATTAACTCTACGGCTAATTCTTTGGTATCTTCTACAATCAGGACATTCATAATTTACTTTATAATCATTTTGCAGACCATTCCTAAACACCCTTAGCGGTCTTTCTCCACCATTTGCAGAAAATCACCGGCATCACTAAAAACGGCATCATAAAATTTTGAGTCGCTGGTAAGTCCCACTTCATAAGTATAGTAATTCGGTGTTTTTCGTATTCTTGCGGCTTCAACAATTTTATAGGTCGGATAATTTTTTTTAAGGTAAGACTGGATAGTTTGTGGCAACTTGTTCGGTTTGACCGCATGCTCCAACACCTGTAGTTCGCCTCTCAGATTATAATAGGCTGAAACCCTGGTGCCCTGAACGGTAAAATCTGCTACATACAGTTCTTCATTGCCATCATCACCGTCAAACTCGCTTCTCCATACGGCATTTGTTTTCGGAAATTCTTTTTCAAAAGCAAAACGTGCTTCGTCAGGCGGTGAATAAGGTTCTTTTTTGTCGGTTTGTCCATAAAAACTGGCCGTAATGAGCAATAAGGCTGCTAAAAAAGTATTTTTCATAATGCATAGGTTTTAAATTATACAAAAGAGGCTCCATAACGAATTTACCATTTTTTATCTGATTTTTGGTATTGTATGGTAAGAATCATAAACAAATATAGCTTGTAAAAATGAAGAGAAAATGAAGATAATTTTGGATTTTGGATTTGTGATTTATGAATGCTGACTTAGGATTTTGGATTTTTGATTTTAGCCACAGATTTTAATGATTACACAGATTTAAGGTATTTATATAATCTCTCTGTAAAAGAAAAACATTTACCCATTACCAATCAACTAAAAACTATCGCCTATCAACTATACATTATCAACTATAATAACTCAATTGGCCGCATTAAAAAAATTGTAAATTAGCCACATATAAACCAAACCGTTAGCAGTTATTTTTAACAAAATACATATTCAAAAAATATTCGTAAGACAGAATAAAGAAATTGTTCATAACATAATATAAGTAAAATAACTGACAGCGAACCGTTTGTGTAAAATTCAACTGCAGGATTCTATTAAAAAAGAACGAATGAAACCAACCTTTAGATGTGGGACAAGAAAAGCGATTAATGAGTTATCAGAAGAACTAAATATTCCGCATAATTCTTCTATGCAGGACTGGTCTTATACAGAAGGAAATCCTGATGACATTGAAAAGTACATTTCACATTACTACCTGACAACAGATGACGACAAGAAATTTGTTTTAATGGAAATTATAATTCAGGCAACAGAAGACCAAAATACTGAGGAACTTTTTATAAAGTATTGCGAAACAATTAAACCAATTTTAGAAGCCAACTTCAAGCTTCACGAATTTACTATTCATTACTGGGCTTGCTTTGACAACGAAAATATTGATGACTGTTGGAAAATCGCAACTCTAATGCAACAATTATGGACAGACAAATCCAAACTAAAATTACTTTTTGTTTGCACGGTAAACAGAATGAGAAGTGCGACTGCTCACAAAATATATGAAGACGATAAACGTTTTGAAGTAAAATCAGCAGGCACAGATAAATCAGCAAATACTGTAATTTCCGATGAAATATTAAGTTGGGCAGACAGTATTATTGTTATGGAAAAACATCATAGAAATTTCATAAGACAAAAGTTTCCCGAAATTTATAAAAATAAAAAAATTGTATGTTTATACATTCCGGACGACTATGATTATATGCAGACAGAACTAATTGACATACTAAAGAATAAAGTAGAAGATGTTTACAGACGAAGACTTATTTGACATAGAAAACAACAAGCCCCTAACAAGAGTTTTATGTCAGTTGGGCTGAGGTGCAAATCGGACAACAGTTTTTCAATGGAACTTTAGTAATAAAACCTGCTTTGCACCCCGAAATCCTCCACTTTAAATTTCCACACACAACAAAATGAAGCCAGAAAAGAGATATGAAATATTAAATTCATTGCCTGCAAACGGACCAATGTATGTGTCGGTGACAGACAACGGAGAACCTTTCTATTCAGAAGGATTTCCTGTTCGTTTTTACAAGGCAGACGGAACGGAATGGCTGGCAAACTTTCAACCGGGTTGGACAGACCTGAAACAAGTAATAGAGTTTGAGCATACTCAAAACTTATTGGTTATAGCTAACGGAACTTGCTATCTGATGAATCCGGAAGATACAAAACCTATTGAAGTATTTGGAGTTGATTATACAGCCATTTTTCAAGCAAGCAAAGGAAGACTTCTCTTAAAAGACCAGACCCAACTGACAATCATTGAGCCTGACGGAACACATTGGAATACTGAAAGAATTTCGTGGGACGGATTAGCTGAAATTAGAGTTGAAAATAATTTGGTATCCGGACTTGCATACGATCCTATGCACGATACTGACGAATGGGTTGCATTTAAGTATGACCTTGATACAAAAACTTTGACAGGAGGAAGTTATTATTCATTTGAAAACAAAAAGTCTTGAACAAACGATTTTTATTTTTCTCAAATGAATTGCAATGATTCAATTTATTTTCATGGAGTATTAAGATGTTTGACAATAGCTTACCCCAGTAAAAGCTCAAAAATTCGCCAACATACTAAAATCCTGCATCATAAACAACATATTTAATTCGCCAGTACAAAGCATTTAAAAGCCATAAAAGCTTTTTCTCCACCACTTACTTTGAGCTTAAGAAAATTATTTTAAATTTGTCAAAAAATGACAAGTCTTATGAAAACCACATTTGGGGAGTATATCCGACTTTTAAGAACTGAAAAAGGGTTGACCTTAACTCAACTTGCTGCCAAACTTGACTTGGATTCGGCAAACTTGAGTAAAATCGAAAACAATAAAAGAGATTTTGATGAAAAACGACTTTCTAAACTTTCAAAAACATTTGGAATAAGTTTGAAAGAAATTCGAGAAGAGTTTTTGACAGACCAACTTGGAAAAAAGATTTACGAAACGAATTGCACCAAAGAACTCTTAAAGGTAGCAGAAGAAAAAGCTGAATATCGCAGAACAATTAATAAAAACCTTCAAATAGAAAAAGCAATATGAAAATAGTATCATTTTTTGCAGGAGCAGGTGGGCTTGATTTAGGTTTCCAAAAAGCAGGTTTTGATGTCATTTGGGCAAATGAATATGACAAAGAAATTTGGGAAACTTATGAAAAAAATCATCCGCATACATTTCTAGACAAAAGAAGTATCGTAGATATTCCTGCAAACGAAGTTCCTGAGTGTGATGGGATTATTGGCGGTCCACCTTGCCAAAGTTGGAGTGAAGCAGGTTCAATGCGTGGAATAAATGATAAACGCGGACAACTATTCTATGATTTTATCAGAATCCTGGAAGCCAAACAACCTAAATTTTTCCTAGCAGAAAATGTTAGCGGAATGCTTTTGAACAGACATGGGGAAGCACTTAAAAATATTCAAGAATTATTTAAAAATGCAGGAGTTGGCTATGAATTGTCCTTTCAAATGCTGAATGCTTCAGATTTTGATGTTCCACAAGATAGAAAAAGAGTATTTTTTGTAGGCATTCGCAAAGACTTAACTTTTAATTTTCAGTTTCCAAATCCAATAGGTAAAAAAATAGCGCTACAACAAGCTATTTTCGATTTAAAAGATAGTGTTGTTCCAGCAAAAGAAGGAAATAAAACTAATAAAGAAAATTGTACGATTGCTAACCACGAATATATGATTGGCGGCTTTTCTTCAATGTTTATGTCGAGAAATAGAGTTAGGTCTTGGGACGAACAATCATTTACAATTCAAGCAGGTGGAAGACACGCACCAATTCACCCGCAAGCACCTAAAATGAAATTTATTGAGCAAAATGTTCGTGCGTTTGTTAATGGAAAAGAAGATTTGTATAGAAGGTTAAGCGTTCGTGAATGTGCAAGAATTCAAACATTTCCGGATGATTTTATATTTCATTACACGCATATTGCAGCAGGGTATAAAATGATTGGGAATGCCGTCCCAGTTAATTTGGCGAAACATATGGCTTTGAGTATTAAGTCTCAAATTGAAAACGCAGAAAAGAAAATTAGGACAAGAAAGAAAACAAATTTAGAATTAGAAAACTCATTATCATAGAGTATGGCGAGTCAAACAATAAATGGGAAAGCGTTTGAATATGCTTTACTTTTTGAATTTTATGAACGTTTAAAGCCTATAACAAGCATTTCAATTACAGAGAATGAACCATTTCAAAATGCAAAAGGCTGTTTTCTTAGTTTTGTTGAAGAAGAGCAGGATATTTTTAGAATTACGGCAAGTGCAGCTATTAATTTCTTAATTGACATTGAGCCAAGGCTGTCAAATAGTATTAGTAAAGAAGATATTTTAACTCTTGAAATTGTGAGTGATAAAGTAGGACAAACCGGAGATGTTCGTGATTTTCTTATAATACGTTCTTTCCAAAAATGGGAAATAGGAATTTCCGCAAAAAACAATCACAGAGCAGTAAAGCATTCACGATTATCATTGAACATAGACTTTGGGGAGAAGTGGTTGGGAATTCCTTGCTCACAAAATTACTTTGACGAAATCAAGCCTATTTTTGATATGTTGACTGACTTAAAAGTAAAAAACAAGAACATCAAATGGACTTCTATTGAAAATATGCATCAAGTGGTTTATATCCCAATTTTAAATGCTTTTAGAAAAGAACTCTTACGCCTTGATAATGAAAATCCAACCATTGTAGCCGAAAACCTTGTGCAATATTTAATCGGTAATGAAGATTTCTATAAGGTTATCAAAGGCAATAAAAAAGTAGAAATTCAAGCTTATAACCTAAATGGAACTTTGAATTTGCCCTTTGAAAGCACCAAACCTAAAGCAAAAATTCCAAAACTCAAATTGCCATCACGTTTAATTGAAATTGTTTATGAAGACAACTCAACTACAACTTTGTTGATTTCTTTAAATGAAGGCTGGCAAATGTCATTTAGAATTCACAATGCAAGCTCAAGAGTTGAACCATCATTGAAATTTGATATAAATCTTGTAAGTGCACCTCACACATTGTTCACAAATCACATTTTTATTGCATAACGTCAATGAAAAGACATAAACATTGGCAAATCATACTAGCAAAAGGGTATATCTCTATTAACACTCTCTAACCAAACTATCTAAGACATTACTAAATGGAAACACTCAGAAACATCTACTATAATAAATAGACGCATTACCGATACTTTTTTGCAGAAAAACTGCATCTTTTATTCACAAAAGAGAGAAAACCAATTTACGTTTGTTTACTTCTGTAATTGAAATGTATTTTATATGGACATTCTACATTTGTAGTATCTCAATGCATGAATGACAATATTCGAATACCAGAAAAGTGATTTTTTTAACTTTAAATAAGTACTTAATTCTTCATGCTGAAAATGGAATATCCTGTCAAGAATTTTACTTATAACCAAAAAACGACTGTACATTATGTGATTTTTGATTTGTGATTTTAGCCACAGATTTTAATGATTACACAGATTACAGATTTAAGCCATTTATCTAATCTCTCTGCGTAAAAGAAAATATGTAAACTCTACAAATCATCAACTAAAAACTATCAACTATCCCTTATCAACTATCAACTATCCCTTAAGTAAAGCCTATGTGAACAATACCAACAGGCTGATGTCTTTTATTACTATGGATGCCACAGAACGCTACAGACAGTTGCTTAACCAAGACCCGATAATAGTAAAACGGCTACCCAACAAAATGGTTGCTTCATACCTCAATATTTCGCAGGAAACCTTGAGCCGACTGAAATCAAAAGTGTAACTACCAAACACTACTCTGGATTGATTTTAGATTTGGGATTTTTGATTTTAGATTTCTATATCTAATCTCTAATTTCTACCATCTGCAATCTGCCATCTGCAACCTGATTTCTGATTTATAAAGTCATTTAAGCCTCTTTTTTCTCATCCCGCAATGCATCTATACTGTATGGGCCGGCACCAAAATAGGCTAACATAAGTGCCGCCCCAATAATCGACATGTTTTTCATAAATGTCATCAAAACCAACTGGTGCAGCATCGGGTCACTGACAGTCCAGAAATCGTGCATGATAAAAGTAACCGGAATCAAAAAGATAATAATCAGCCAGGCACCCCATTTGGCCATAAAACCAAATAAAATACTAAGTCCTGCCGCCATTTCCAGTACGCCAACAAGTGGAATCAGTATATACGACAGCGGAATTCCTTTGGCAGCTGCCTCATACACAAACGTATCTGAAAATTTAGCAACAGAAGAATACATAAAGATGATGCTGAAAAGAAACCTGCCAATTAAAGGGATATATTTCATGATATTTAAAATTTAATGAGCTGTAAATAGCTGTATTAAATTTACGGCTAAGTCAACAATAACACTTCGTGCCATTCCGTCCGAAATTGGTCTGAAACCCGCCTTTTTTCCTACAACAGTCTAATACTGAGTTGACCGCAAAAAAGAACTCTCGCATAAAATGACTAACTTTACGACACTAAAGACGATTGATTTGGAAAAAACTGGCATCCGAAAGCTCTCAATCAGCGATATTCTGGAAATATTGGGTGATGTCCCGCAATCTGAAGGACTCCATATTTATATGGGAAAAGGTGCCATTACAACCATTCCGTTTCCTTATCCGTATCGCTCTGATAATTTTTCGGTGATGCTCATCCTTTCCGGAACGATGAAACTCCAACTGGACCTTATCTCCCATACTGCCAATCCAAATGACCTGATTATTATTTCGCCAAGAACCATCAACCATATCCTTGAAATTGGCGGGAATCTTGAACTGATTGCCGTTAGCTTTACGTTAGATTTTGCCCGGCAATCCAATCGGAATAAAAATGAAATCGATGCCTTTGAGTTCTTTGCTTCAAAAGCCATCCCTAAGCTTACCTTTAGTGAGGAGGAATGCCGGAATTTTATTTTCCTGGCCCGTTTACTTATGCAGGAAAACATTGAAAAGAACCATGAACCCTATAGCGATGAGGTGCTTCACCATACCTTTAGCCTGCTCATGTATATAGTGGCTTCACGCTATAAAAAAGAAAACTCCGGACTAAAACCGGAACTGTCCCGTCAGGAAGAACTCACCTTAAAATTTCTCAAATTGCTTGACACCCATTTCAAACAGCAGCGCAGCGTGCAGTTCTATGCCGATTCGCTCTGTGTTACAAGCGGACATCTTACCAAAATTCTAAAAGAAGTTTCCGGAAAAACAGCCGGAGAACTGATAGAAGAAGCCCTCCTTTTGGAAGCGCGCATACTGCTGTCTGACCCTATGCTGACCATTGCCCAAATTGCAGACGAACTCCGGTTTAGCGACCAGTCTTCCTTTGGAAAATCTTTTAAGAAAAACATAGGGCTTTCACCCACAGAATACCGTAGAAAAAACAGCCGGTAGAGGCTTTGCAACTTTACAACTTTGCAACTTTACGACTTTACGACTTTGCGACTTTACAACTTTATATAAAAGTAATTCGCCCCTTTTGTCATTTGGTACAAACTTCCTGACAGTGATTAAATATTTATATCTTTGAAATCCTTATTATTATCAAAAAACTGCCATGCGCTACAACCGGCTGCTTCTATTTTTGCTTTTATTTTTGCTATGCTTAAACGGCATGGCGCAGCCTTCTTCACAAAATACATTAATCCAGAAAGGCTGGGATGCGCTTGTAAAAGACCATGACGACGAAGCTTTCCGGTATTTTTTCCTATCCTATGAAAAAGCAAAAAAAGACAGGAATGAAACAGATATGGCAGAATCACTGCTCTATCTCGGCATCTGCTCTTTTGGTTCCAGCTATGAAAAAGGACTTGACTACGCTTTCCAGTCGCTCAATATTTACAACCGGTTGGAAAAAACCAATCCCGATGTGGGACAAATTGGCCGTAGCAAATGCCTGCAGCTTATCAGCACCATTTATTCCCGACAGAAAAAATATGCACAGGCCAAACCCATCAGCCGCGAAGTAATCAGCATTCTCGAAAGCCGTGAAGACAAAAGCGGTACTCTGGGTCTTGCCTATTCCAGTCTGGGTTCTTTATACGAACAGCAACAGCTCAAAGATTCAGCCTATTATTTTTACAAGCTGGCCTTAAAAGACTTTGAAAAATCAGGCAATCAGGCCTATCTGCCCAATGCCTACATCAACATAGGCGAAAGCGAAATGGGACGCCACAACGACCAAAATGGTCTGGACTACTTTCAAAAAGCACTGGAGATAGCCAATACCACAGAAAATAAACAGGCTCAGGCTTCAGCACTTTTGGCCATTGGCAGATGGCACCTCAATCACAAACACAAAACAGAAGCTTTGTTTTATTTCCAAAAGGCACATGTGATATCGGAAGCACTTTCCGACAAGCTTTTTGAAATCATGACCGTCGAAGCACTCATCGAGCTAAACGAAAAGGAAAAAAATTACTTCGAAATGTCCAGGCTTCAAAAACGCCTTATTTTCCTGAAAGACCAACTCCATTCCTTAGAAAGGGAAAAAATAGTCAAGAGCCTTGAAATGCAATTTGAAGTGGCTGAAAAAAACAGAAAACTTGCCCTGGTTTCAAAGGAAAAAGAAGTGGCAAGGCTTACCAATTATTTGTTGGCCATTTGCATTATTGTACTCCTGACAGCTTTAGTAACAGGATATTTATACCTTAAAAGCAGAAACAAGCGCGACAGGAATCTGCTCAAAACCAAAGAAGCTCTTCTGGAAGCCAAAGAAAAACAGCGCGAACTGGAAGAGATACGTTTCCAGAACGACCTGGACCATAAAGAAAGCCAATTGAGCGCCATCACCCTACAGATGCTGCAAAAGAACGAATTGTTAAGCGATATCAAATCGGCTATAGAACAGCAGCCTCAATCCGAACAGCAACTCATCAAGATGGTCAACCGCCATTTTGAGCAAAACAACAATTGGGATGATTTCAACCTCTATTTTGAAAGCATCAATAAAAACTTCTACACACGCCTCAAACAACTGTATCCGGAAATCAGCGCCAACGATTTAAAAATATGTGCGCTTATCAAGCTGAATCTTTCCATAAAGGAAATGGCTTCCATACTAAATATTTCTCCGGACAGTGTCAAAACTGCCCGTTACCGACTGCGTAAAAAATTACAGCTTGCGGCAGACGAAAACCTTACCAACTTTATACTTTCGGTCTAAAACAAGACTCTTGTCTACTAACTTTCTACCGCATTATACGGGCTTGTCTACCTTTTGTCTACCTGATTTTTTCGGGGCTTAGCAACGTATCCACTAATTTTGGATAAAAGTTTTTAGTTGTTTAAGAAACTCCCGGGAATAGATTCCGTGTTTCCAAAAATCTTCTTCCGGGAACTTAAAAAAACAAAAAAATAGCCCAATCATGAACAGAAAAAAATGTATATGGTTTATAGGTATAATCCTGCTGATTATTTGCGGAGCTTATCTTTATAACGGTGTCCTGTATAAAGAAGCCCGTAACATTGCGGAAGAAAAGCCGGCATTCCGGCTTTCTTCTTTGCAATTGCTCAGTAACTACAAAGCAAATATGTCCGTTTCGGATTCAAGCTACCTGAACAAAACACTTGAAATCAACGGAAAAGTGACCCAGATTTCCGATTCATTACTAACCCTTGATTCCGGCATATCCTGCAGTTTTGCCAAAAACTTAGCTCCAGATATTCACGGCAAGGAAATAACCCTGAAAGGAAGATGTATTGGTTTTGATGAACTGATGGAAGAAGTAAAACTAGACCAATGCATCCTAATACAGTAATAGTATCCATGAGAAATATAATCTTACAGTTCGCCTGTTTGTTATTGCTTAGCGGTTCTGCCTGTGCCCAGGAAGACCTGCTGTCGCAACTGGATTCAACCCAGGCACAGGATACTTATGCAACAGCAGCATTCAAAGGATTGCAGGTCATTACGTTACAATCGACCAAAATGCCCGCTAAGAAAGAATTTTATTTTGTCGTATCACACCGGTTTGGAACCGTAAAAGGTGGTATTTCCGAGTTTTTCGGGTTTGATGATGCCACAACCAAAATTGGCGGTATTTACGGGCTAACAGACTGGCTTTCCGTTAGCGGTTCAAGACATACGCTTTCGAAAGTATATGAAGCATCCGTAAAATACCGACTGGCAAGACAAAGTGACCTGTTTCCGTTTGAAATTGTGGGTTACAATACGCTGGACATCAACAGCCTGCTAAAAAAGGACGATTACCCCAAAATTGAATTTTCAGACAGGCTGACTTATATCACCCAGCTGATTGTTTCCCGAAAAATATCGGAAAGGCTCTCTCTGGAACTCGTACCATCCTACATACATAAAAACCTGTACAATCCTGAAATAGAAAACGACAACCAATTTGCATTGGGTTATGGCGGCAGGATGAAAATTAGTAAAAGGCTCTCTGTTAATCTGGAATATGCTTATAATTTTAACAAGCCTGATTTTTACAAAAACCCGCTTTCTGTTGGACTTGATGTAGAAACCGGAGGTCATATCTTCCAATTACTTTTTACCAATTCTCAATCGATGACAGAAAGCGGTTATTTAACGAGTGCTACCGGAGATTGGGGCAAAGGTGATTTTTTCTTCGGATTTAATCTATACCGCGTTTTTTAATTGAACAGACATGAAAAAGATATATTTATTATTGGCCCTGACGCTGTTTTTTGCTTGTGATTCCAATACTTATGAAGATTTGGAAGAACCAACTACTGTTGACGGACCGGTCACTTATCAGACTACCGTCAAAGCGATTGTAGACGCCAATTGTATACGATGCCATTCGCCCGGAGGTGTTTCCTCTTTCCGCCCGCTCACAACCTATCAGGAAGTCAAGGATGCAGTGCAGAATACCAACCTGCTGGACAGAATACAAAGACAGAACGGAGAAACAGGACAGATGCCGCAAACCGGAAGAATGCCACAAGATAAAATCAACCTGATTCTGCAATGGAGAGCCGACGGCCTACCGGAAAACTAAACTGAAAAATATGAAAATACTAAAAAACAAATTACCGATACTGCTATTGTTTCTGTTAGGAACCCTCTCTGCCCAAGCGCAGAAATATGTCACCAAAAACGGAAACGTAAAATTTGAAGCTTCCGTTCCTTCATTTGAAGAGGTTGCGGCAGAAAGCAAAAGTACTTCTGCCGTTTTAGAAACTTCTACAGGAGACTTTGCCGCACTGACGCTAATGAAAGGATTTCGTTTTAAAGTAGCCCTGATGGAGGAACATTTTAATGAAAATTATGTGGAATCTGACAAATATCCTAAAGCAACGTTTAAAGGCAAAATAGAAGATTTTGATGCCTCACAGATTACTACCACAGAAAAGACAGTGACCATTACAGGTGACCTTACCCTGCACGGAAAAACCAAAAAGGTATCAAGCACGGCAAAAATCTCAAAATCTGGAACCGGTTTTAAAATAACCGGCAACTTTATCGTAAAGCCGGAAGATTTTGGGATTGAAATTCCAAAGATTGTCAGCAAAAAAGTAGCCGATAAGGTTACTGTAGATTATAATTTCTTACTCAATAAGCAATAAAAATGAAAAAACTTTTATCACTCCTGTTTCTCGTTACTGTTTCTGCCATTGCGCAAAACAAGGGCCCAAAAGATGTTTTCGATACTGCCCGTTATGGCACTGTTGAAGAAATAAAGGCATTGGCTGCCAAAAATCCGGATACAATCAATAAAGTCAATGCGATGGGATTTACACCATTGATTCTTGCCTGTTACAGGGGCAACCTGACCGTGGCAGAATACCTGACCGAAAACGTAAACAATATTAATTACAGCAGTTCCAGCGGTACAGCACTGGCCGCGGTTGCCGTAAAAGGGAATATCAAACTGGCAGAAGCCCTGCTGAAAAAAAAGGCCGACCCGAATATTGCCGATGCCGCCGGAATGACACCGCTGCTTTATGCTATACAATTCAAGAATAAGGAACTTATTGAATTGTTACTGCGTTACAAGGCAGATAAGACACAAAAAGACAAACAGGGCAAGGCGCCATTTGAATATGCCGTAGATACCAGAAATCAAGAAATCATTAACCTATTTAAAAACTAAGAAAATATGAAAAAAACACTACTCACAGTAACTCTTGGACTTTTAGCACTTGTGGTGCAAGCCCAGACAAAAACAACCGGAACGGTAAACCTGCTTGCCGGAATGACGGCAAAACTGGATCTAAACAGCACCAACTCTACTGCTACCCTAACGCTAACCGGACCATCAGACCGCTGGTTTGCGCTGCAATTCGGTTCGTTTAGTAACGGGCAGGGAATGGAAGCCGGACAAGATGTGGTATACTATAACGGAACCACGCTGATAGATGCCGTACATAATGGTGTTGGTACGCCACCAACTGCTGACACAAATAATTGGACAGTAACGTCAAACACGGTTGCTTCCGGAACCAGAACTATAGTAGCTACGAGAGCTTTTGACACAGCCAGTTCAAGCGATTATACTTTTGTTTATGCTAATACTTCTATTGATTTTGCTTTTGCAAGAATGAGCTCTGCCAGTTTTTCTTTAGCATATCACGGAGCCAACAGAGGCTACCAGATTGATGTTCCTTTGGCTCCTGCTTTGGGTGTTGACGATATAGAAGCTGCAAAAAAATTTGCTATTTATCCGAATCCTTCCAGCAGTCAGTTTTCAATAAGAACAGATGAAGACATCAAGTCTGTTGTGATTTATGATGCTACCGGAAAACTAGCAGCCCGCTTTTCCAACCGCAAAGAAATGCTTGACATCTCTTCATTGCAATCTGGATTGTATTTTGTAGAAATTGAAACAACTAATAATGAAACTTCTATTGAAAAACTTATGAAAAAGTAAAATTGCTGTTTGCTTGGTTTCATTAGGTGAAAGGGCAGTCGTAAGGCTGCTCTTTTTTATTTTAGATTTTAGATTTTAGATTTTAGATTTTAGATTTTAGATTTTTGATTTTTGATTTTTGATTTAAGATGATTTATGATTTTTGATTTATGATTTGGGATTTTGGCCACGTTTAAAGATTCACAGATTCCAGAAGCTTCCTTTCACCTTAGTTCCCGGAACCTTAACACCTCCTCACTTTCAACTTTCAACTTTCGACTTTCAACTTTCAACTTTCGACTTTCCACTATCAACTATCAACTATCACTTTCCTTATTTTTTCATCAAAAACTTCGCAACAGCATGATAAGCCGGAATAGAATAAGCGTCATTGGCGCTATTTGCAGCAACAGGATGAGAAGCAAAACGCACAATAACCATGTCTGCCTTTGGGTCAACATAAATCACCTGGCCATGTACACCCCGGGCGCAGAACGCACCATGTTCGTTATGCGTAATCCACCACATATTTTTGTAGCTCCATCCTTTCAGTAGCGGATAACCCGCTTTGGCAAAGGCATTTTTGTTGCCTCCCTTTTTGATGTCTTCAATGGCTACTTTCGGGATAATCTGATATCCGTTTGCAAAACCGTTATCCAGAATGAGTTGGCCAAAACGCGCCATATCTCTTAATCCCAGATTAAAGCCTCCACCGGCAAAAGGCGTTCCTGTAGCATCAACAGACAGGTAGGCGTCCTGCTCAACACCCAGTCGTTTCCATATCCTTTCAGACAAAACCGTTGCCACATCTTTCTTTGTGGCGCGGGCAATAATCCAGCCCAGTACATCAGAATTTACCGTCTTATAGCCAAAAGCCTTGCCATGCGTACCTTTTTTCTTAACCAATGGCAGGTATTCATAATAGCTTTTTGGTCCTTTGTAATCCTTTGGTTTGGGCAGCGGATTTCCCGCAGCCGAAAACTGCCATATCTCCGCATTCGGGTCTGCATAATCTTCACTAAACTGTAGGGCAGTTGTCATATCCATAACCTGCCGAACCGTGGCATCTCCAAACGCTGATTTTTTAAGTTCCGGAATATAGTCGGTCACTTTTTTCCTTTCATCAATAATTCCTTCTTTTGCGAGCAGTATGCCCAGAGTCCCCGTAAATGATTTTGTTACAGACATAGCGGCATGCTGTCCTTCAGGTGTCAGGGCTCCAAAATATTTTTCGTATACTATTTTTCCGTGATGCAACATGATAACCCCATCTGCATAGGTCTTTTGCAGGCTCTCTTCCCAGGTCATCGGTTCTTTTTCTCCCAATGGAATAAAAGTGACGCCTCCAATATCTTCGCGAAGTGCTTCCTGTAGCGGATTTGAAGGCCCTAAACCACGGGAAACGTTAGTTGTAGGCATAAATTGTCGCATATGTGCCACACTCCACCGCAAGCCCGGAAATTCAAAGAAACTGCCATCTTCAAAACGCAGTATGCGATTTTCCGGCGGCGGCGAACCAACCATCCATCCCATTTTTACAGGGTCACTTTCTGCAGCAGTCGGGTAAACGGTTTTTTCCTGTGCTTTGGAGGAAGTACCATACAGCAGGCAGGAACAAAAAAATAATCGGGAATAAAAATAGAGCTGTTTCATAGGTAAAGATTTAGGTTGGTTGATTAAGCTAAAGGAAAAATTACAGTGAAGACGTTTATAAATCACTGTAATTCAACCTAAAGTTACAATATATATTCTAAAACGGTCGAATATTTTTAAGGATTTTCTGTATAAAAAATATACCTCCCTACCTGCTTCTTTATCTTAATATGAATTGTATTTCGAAAAAAACTGTTATTTTTTAGTTGTTTTCTTTTAGAAATATAAGATAAAATTTGCATTTTTGTCTTAGGCATGTTGTGTCATGCCACTTCCCCCGCCAGATTAAATAACGACGTATCTTTTTGATGCAACTATCATAATACCTACGACCCATGAAAGTATTCCGATTGGCCTTTTTATTTTTGTTGGTTTCCAACAGTTCTTTGTTTGCTCAGGTTCCCGTAACCGACCTTGATTTTGCCATACTCCGTTGTGAGAAGGCTTTTGAATCCGGAACGGAAGAGGATATCAAAACCAATTTTCCATTACCGGAACAGCAGGAATTGCTGCTTAGCCTTGATAAAAGCAAAACGAAAATTGTACGCAAGGCAGGTCCGTCAAAAATACTTGAAAGCGATAAGAAAAGTGCTTTGGTATTGCTAACGGGTACTTTACTTTTTGGCAATTCCGGAAACGAAACCCTTTACTCAGGACACTACTCCGGTATATACCGTTTTAAATACAGTGGTGGAAAATGGACGATTGCAGAAAAACTGCCAATTGACCGCAAGAATCTCCTGATGGGACATATCATAAACGCTGCTATTGACCCTGGCAGCAGCAGTTTGACTGTGAGCGACAGTATGAAAATCCTGACTCAGGAATCTTACGGATTTACGGTAGTGTTGAACCATAAGGCTAAGATAACAGCGTTACAGGTGGATGGTAAGGATGCCGATTATGTGTTTAACGGTGGTATTCTTTGGGTGCGTACCAAAACCAATGCCGAGCAGCAGTTGGCACTTTCCTATACGCTTGCGGTTGACAAGTTTGAGAAGGATAAAAATTCCGGTTATTTTGATGATACCTACGGACATGTGAGAAACCAGTTTTTCTGGCATCCGTTTTTTAGTTTTTCAAGTCCAAACGACCGCGCTAATTTTTCGGTTCGTGTAACCATTCCATCAGTCTACCAATTGGCTACCAGCCTGCCACAGGAAGAAACCGTTTCAGAAAACCAGAGAATTGTTAAGGCACAATCTGCAGGTCCAACATTTGCATTGGGGCTATACTATGACAAGAAATGGAAAACATATCGTTATAAAAAGAATGATTATCAGTTGGAAGTTTTCTGTGATGCGGATTTCAAACCCAATCCGGATATACTCCATAAGAATTTCCTGGAAGCCTATGATTTGCTGGCTGAAAAATTCGGAAGTCCGAGAGGACAATATCTTGCCATTGTACAGGACCGCTCGAATGCCTCAAATGGCTGGCTTAACCGAAGCAATGATATGATTGTAGCTGCCAAACAGGGTAGTGATTTTTTAAGAGACAAACCGTCACCCCGCGCTCCGTTTGCTCATGAGGTGGCCCATGCGTGGACCACGCCTATTGGCCCTGCTACCAATTTCCTTTCGGAAGGTTGGGCGTCTTATGCAGAACGTTATTTTCTTGAAAAGCAATATGGAGAAGCTATTTTTAAAGACTACCTTACAAGCTATAAGAATATTTATTTCTCGGAAGGTTTTGATACCAAAGTTTCTTTATGGGACGATGTTTCCAATGATGGTGTTTCCTATTACAAAGGTGTTTGGGTGTTTTATATGCTTGAACAATTGCTGGGGAAAGAGGATTTTGAAAATGGACTGAAAGCTTTTATGCAATCCGGAGAGCCTATGACGATACCGTTTTTTATGGATAAGCTTACTAAAACGACCGGTAAAAAAGTACAGCCTTTTTTAGAGCCGTGGCTTAAAAGCAAGCAGGTTCCTCATGTGCGTGCTGTTTTGAAAGATAATGCCCTTGTGATTAGCCAGGAAGGTGATGTATTGCCTTTTTTACTGGAAGTAGAATTTACGTTGGGCGATGGTACAAAAACGTTGAGTTCTTTCCCTATTAAAGATAAGCAACATCGTTTCAAGCTTTCCGGTGCTAAGTTTGCCGGTGCTAAAGCGATAAAATTAGACCCAAGCGAAAAACTGCTTATCAAAATTCTGGAATAGCTGCCTTATCGTTCATAGCCGCAGCGCGTCTTCCCTGCTTTTCGGGCTTCCCTGAGGGTTATCTTCTCTATTTTGTAGGTGCAGTTCTGCAAACCTTCACAGCTTTCCGTATAGTGAAATCGTTTTCCGTTCGGACTGTTGCAGATGTATACTTCTTTCCTTTTTGAGGTTGATGCCTGAATAAACAGGATGCTTAACAATACCAATAGAGATGATTTCATTTTACTGTTTTATTGGAGAACAAGACAGTAAAAATAAATAATTTTATTTATTATAAATATTTTTGTTTGTTAAAATATTAAAATGATGAGTTATTAAAAAAAAAGGGCCAGGGTCAAGAGTTATTTAAACCTTAGTGCCTTTTCTCCTTAGAAACTTTTTACCTTATCAACTTATTTCCCTTGAAAATGATTTCTAATTAAGGGAATTTGTACCAACATTGCTAATAGTAAGGCTACTGCTGCATACATAGTTGTTTTAGAAGAATCCAACTGGTTTGCCATGTTTTGGAGTTTGTTAGCGTAGGCCATGTCAAAATCAATATTGAATATTTGTTGCTGTGAGCCATCTGTGAAATAAGCATAACCAAACAATCCAATAATAATGGTAATCAATACAATCCAAAAAGTTTTTGGCAGTAAGGGTTTATAGGCTGGAATGGTCTTTTCCGGAGCCATAGCAACCTGTGCCATCACACGGGATGTAAAATCAAAGGATGGCGTTTCCAGCGGCAGGCTTTTCATTGCCTTGTCTGCCAGTTTTTCCAATTCGTTATTTTCGTTCTCTTTCATATTCGCTAATAATTTCAGGTTCGAGTCTGGCTCTTACTATTTCGCCTAGCTTCTTCCTGCAACGGAAGAGTTTTATTTTTACATTATTCGCTTTAATGCCTATTATCTTGGCTATTTCTTCAAGCGATTGTTCTTCAAAATAATACAGGGTCAGCAAAAAGGCATCTTCGCCCGGTAATTGCTGCAAACACTCCTGTATAGCACGGTGGCGTTCTTCCCCGTCCATGGCATCCAGTACATTTTCTGCTGTTGCCAGTTGGCGTGAGCCATAATTATCTATATCAACTGTTAAAGGTACCGTTTTATGTTTCTTAATCCTATCCAGACAGGTGTTATAGGCTACCCTATAAATCCATGTTGAAAATTTTGATTCCCCTTTAAATTTTTCCATTGACCGGAATACTTTTACAAAAGTGTCCTGCGCTGCTTCTTCAGCCTCTTCGGTATTTTTAATCATCCGTAGGGCTAAGGTATAAACCAGGGTTTTATAGCGTTCCACCAAATGCGTAAATGCCTGGGTGTCGCCTTTCATAATCCGGTCAATATAAAACTGGTCGTTAGGTAGTGCCATATGGATGTAAGACGATACAAACTGCTGATGGGTTACAGCTAAAATAAAATTTTTATTGGTTAGTGGAAAATTTGTTGTGAAGTTTGGTACTAAGGTACTAAGGTACTAAGGTGCTAAGGTGCTAAGGTAGAAAGTTGAAGTAAGTATAATTATATAATTAGGTATAATAATATTTTTTTTAAAAAAAGTTGTAACCTAAATCCGAAAGCTGTCGTCATAAGGTACAGATACAATCAATAACATTTAAAAATCATCAATCATGGAACGAATTATTATACCTGTTTGCTTATTTGCTACAATTTTTGGAGTTTTCTATATCTATTTGAGTACCCGCAACCGCGAACGTCTTGCTCTGATAGAAAAGGGCGCTGATGCCAGCCTTTTTAAGAGCAGTCCGCAAAATGTACCGGTTTGGAAATTGCTACTTCTGAATCTTTCACTGTTACTTATAGGCATAGGAATCGGACTTCTTATTATTTCTATTCTACATGCATACACTTTGCTTGACAGCGAGGCTGCCAATACGGCTATAGTGTTTATCATGGCCGGAATAAGCCTGTTCACAGGTTTTACACTTTCCAAAAAATTGGAAAAATAATTTTTAGGTTTGATTATATTAAAAAACGCAGGACAAATACCTGCGTTTTTTTTGGTTGATTGATTGGCTGGTTACCTGAAAGGTTGCTCCTTATGTAATTTTCAACTCTGAAAGAAATAGTTTCATTCAGCGAAAACCATCTTATTTTTATAACTAAAGAAATATCGTATACAATTATCCAAACCTACTAATAACTATTTTAGTTTTATTACGGATTTCCATAAAGTGAGAAAAAAAGTCGAAAGTCAAAAAGTCAAAAAGTCAAAAAGTCGAAAGTTGGAAAGCTGGAAAGTTTTGGAAAATAAAAAAACGCAGGAATATCCTGCGTTTTTTATTTTCTTCAATAGGCAATTAATCCTTTTTCAGGAATTTTCCATCTTTTGTAAATTCCAAATCAATGCCATTGGTCAGGTCTACATCTACATCCTTATGGCCATAATCAATATGGGTGATTTTTTCGTTTGGATAATTCGCTGCTACATAATCCCTGATTGATGCAGGAATAAAGGCTGTGGGTATCGGATTTTTGCCTCCATCGACTTCACGATAGGAACCGTCTTTCCAGAATTCTACTTCTGTACCGTCCTGCAACTTGACTTCATAGCCTTTTTCACCATGTTCTGCATCTTTTTTGGCTTTTTCAATGCCTGTATGACTAAAATGTTCCTTAAGAAATTCCTGTGCCGGTTTCGGCAATTCACCTGGGGCTATTTTCTTTTGGGCCAATGCCGGTATTGCCAATCCAAGCAATAGTACGGCTAAAGCAATTTTTGTTTTCATAATTCATTTTTTTAGGTTGTGTTCTTACTAAGTTAACATAACTTCAATGGCTTTCCTATTTTTTTAAGAAAGGTTTAGTTTTTTGTTAGGAATTTACAAAACAAGACTATCAAAAACACAATTCTCTAAATATCAATTAGTTAAAAAACAGCTTTTCAATCTCAAAGCAGGTTCACCTTTATAAAGATGAACCTTTTTGCCTTCAGGAATCCTAATTTTGGGTCAAAAAAAAACAATTGCTATGAAAAAATGTTACTTACTGCTGGCCCTGATGGGCTGGCAAGCGAACTCGTATTCGCAAACGTTAAACCAATCGGCCAACTGGCCCAATAATGCCTGGACAATTACAGGGAATTACAATGAGGATTCCGA